>CAZODM010000034.1:0-21061 GCA_964578585.1 uncultured Desulfobacterales bacterium
CGCATCTGCTTTGGGAGCAGAGGGTCGGGGGTTCAAATCCCTCCGCCCCGACCATCTACTTTAGTTATTCTGTTTTTTTATGTTTTATTTATTTTATCCCCATCTATAACTCGAGTCTTTTTTTCTTGTTTTAATATCCTAAGATTACAACATTACTGAGATTAATAGGATCTTTTAATCTTTTAATGTCTTAAGTATCTTTAAAAAAAACTTGTTATTTTAGATTTTTATCTTTATAAAACTAACACATTTAACTGGAGTAAATATTATTTATTGGTAGGGTTCCTATCATGCATTTATGGTACACTGAATATCAAACAGATAATATGGGACTTAGCTTTAAAATTAAAGAAAGTCTTTTTGTCGGTAGATCTAAATATCAAGACATTGCAGTCTTGGATACTTTTGAGTTTGGTAGATTATTAGTATTGGATGGATTGGTAATGACTACTGAAAGAGATGAATTTATATATCATGAATTAATAACTCATCCAGCGCTTTTTACTCATAGATTTCCTCAAAACATATTAGTGATAGGCGGAGGTGATGGTGGAACTATTAGAGAGATTATGAAACATGAGTATATAAAAGAGGTTATATTATGTGAGATAGATCCGATGGTAGTAGAGATAAGTAAAAGGTACTTACCTAATATCTCAAGTGAATTAGAGAATCCAAAGGTTAAGATTGTATATAAGGATGGTATCAATTTTGTTTCAAGTTTTCATAATAGTTTTGATGTTATAATTATTGACTCTACAGATCCAATTGGGCCTGCTAAAGGATTGTTTGAGCACTCATTTTACAACGACTGCTTTAACGCTCTAAAAGATGAGGGGATACTGGTGTGTCAAAGCGAATCTCCTATATATCACCTTGATCTTATAAGAGAGATTAACCGAAACTTAAAAAGACTAGACTTTTCTATAGTAAAATTCTATTATGGTGTTATTCCAACATATCCTGGCGGTATGTGGAGCTGGGTACTTGCAAGCAAGAAGTTTGATCCTCTAGAGGATATTAAAGAAGAGAGAATAAAAGATAAAAGATTTTTGACAAAATATTATAACTTAGGGGTTCACAAAGCTATATTTAACTTACCTTCATTTTTTAAAAGAGCTTTAGATTGAAATATTCAAACTAAAAAGGGGAATCTCCAAAAAAGAGATTCCCCAGGGGCGCGTGTAGTAAGGGCTCAGCGACACCAAGCTAAAATTTTTATATAGGTTTTAATTCTACAAATTTAAGTGCATGTGTTGCACATTTTGTTACGCATGCAGGTTTTAGTCCTGCATCTATTCTATCTTTACAATAGTCACACTTAACCGCCTTATTAGTTAGAGGATTAAGTTGTGGTATGTGCCAGGGACATGCCTTTTGGCAAGCCATACACCCAATGCATTTTTCTTCTTCTATAAAAACTATACCATCTTCTCTCTTTTGCATTGCCCCTGTAGGACAAGCCTTTACACACTCTGGAGCAGCACAGTGATAACAAGACCTAAAATGAAATTCTGTGCGAGGTACACCTTTTATTATCCTTAGAGGTTCAAAGCTTATCTCATTAAGTATTGGTCCTACAGGTAAATTTTTGTTTACCTTACAATGTATCTCACAACCATGACAACCTATACATCTTTTTTGATCCAAGTATATTAGATACTTATTCAAAGCTCTACCCTCCGCTTTGCATTTCTTACGCTTTTTTTGATGGTTACAAATTTTTCACAGAGACAAAGTCCACCACCTGCCGGATCTGTTTTACAGAGTAACCCTTTTTGTAACTTTTGATCACTAGCACCAGCCATATATGCCCTAGTTTGTGCATGAACTTCTCTACCAAATCCATGAGTCATATATATAGCCTCTGGATGTATGCATTCTGTAACCCTAGCTTTAGTTATAGCTTTTCTACCTTCAGAGATAACTTCAACTAAGTCTCCATTTTTTATATCTAGTTTTGCTGCGATACGCTTATTTATCCACACACTATTTTCAGGCATTAATTCATTTAAAAGAGGATTATTGATAGTATGTCCATGGCTATGTACTGCAGTTCTTCCAAAGACAAGTCTAAACTGCCCTTTTGGTGGTTTTTTAGGGCTTTCATAGGGCTTAAGTGAAGGAAGTCCTTGCTCAGTTAATATTTGGCTTATTATTTCTATCTTACCAGAAGGTGTTTTGAATTTACCCTCAAGGTTATCTCGATCGTAAAAGATAGGCTTATCAGTAAGAGGAATAAATCCCTTTTCATCAAAGTCTTTTATACTATAGCCAGTAGGTTCAAGTTGCCAAGCCCACATCTCTTCGGCTGTTCTAAATGGGAAGTATTGTCCAATATCAAGTCTATCTGCTAAACCTTTAAATATTTCCCATCCTGCTTTCGTGTCAAATTTAGGTTCTATAGCCCGCTGTCTTATTATGAACCTAGGTTTTGGTCCTTTTTGGGTAGCAATAGGATTTTCACGTTCAAGATAGGTAGATTCTGGTAAGATTACATCACTATACCAACCAAATTCACTATAGTGGACATCTATAGAAACTAGCAATTCAACATTTTCTAAGGCTTCCTTTTGAGCATCTGGGTCAGGAAAACAATTAAATGGATCATGCCTATAGCATATTAATGCCTTTATAGGATAAGGTTTACCTGTACGCATTGCTTCATAGAATAAATGGAATATGCCAGCATCTTTATCCCAATGTCTATATTTAACTCCTACAAGATCTGCTCTTGGAACTGTAGGTTTTGGAATCTGAGCATCAAAACTATGCAAACCTTTTTTCCCACAGTCTGCTGGACCCTTAGAAAAAATCTGACCACCTTCAACTTCTATGTTGCCCATTAATACATTTAAAATCTGAAGTGCTCGACTCGCATAAAATGAATCTAAATATCTAGATAACATCCAGCCAGGATGGAATATTACCTTTGGTCTATCTTCATTAATCTCTTTTACAAAGGCTCTTATTGCATTTGCTTTTATTCCACATTCCTTAGCTGCCCATTCAGCAGTATATGGTTCAATAAAAGAGCAAAGCTCATCAAAACCAGTTACATACTTTTCTATAAATTCTTTATCATAAGCCTCTTGTCTTAAGACTTCGTTGATCATACCTAAAGCTAAGGCATAATCAGTACCAGGTCTAACCATAAAAAATCTTGTTGCCTTGACTCCTGTGATTGTCTGCCGTACATCTACATAAGTAAGTCTTCCACCAGCTTCTAGCATATCCATGACTTGATTTGCTTCTGCAAGACGTATAGCCTCAAACAGATTCCTACCAAAGAGGATGAGATGTCTACAGTTTTTTATATCATAAGCAAATCCCTTTCTTCCAAGTCCATATATACTTTTAGCTGCATGGTGGACATTTCTTCCACATGCACTATCATGATTTGAGAAGTTGGGAGAACCTATTGCATGAATAAATGCCTTAAATAAATCACTAAATGGCCCACCTCTACAACTAAGGATAATGCTTTCTGGTCCATATTTTTCTTTTATGGCTTTTAGTTTGTTAGCTACATAGTCAAGTGCTTCTTCCCAAGAAACAGACCTCCACTTACCAGAGCCTCGTGGCCCACTTCTTATAAGAGGACCATGAGGTCTTTCCTCATCTTCAACAAGTGCGTGCCCTGCAGAACCTCTTGCACAAAGAGCACCTTTTAGAATATGAGGGTTACCTTCTATCCATTTAATTTTTCCATCTTCTACCTCTACTCGTATAGGGCAGCGCACTGAACACATGCCACACATACTCCATACGATCTTTGCCATATTCCCTCCTATTCTGTAGTGTCTTTAGCTATATTAAGGTCTCTAACTTGAGATCTTTTGATATTTTTAATAATTGACTTTATTAGTCCTTTAATTATATAGGCTCCGAAATACCCTATGAAAAATGTTAGTGGCACAGAAAGCCCGTGTAAATGAAGAGGATTATCAGGTAAGGTTAATAAAAATATAGATCCTGTTTTCTCTATAAGTTTTTCTGGAGTAAATATACAACTTAACCAGTAAAGAGTTAAAAATATTGGTAATAAGTAGGTCAGTCCAAAATGAGCAAATTTTACTGAGATAAATTTGTTATATTCTTCATCTATTTCTTCATCTGAAGTTTCATAAAGGACCTTTTTTATCTTCCAATCATCTAGATGCTTAATATTTTCTTCGAGCCTTTTCTTTTTAGCAAATAGCCTTCTAAATGCCTCTTCCTTTTCTTGAGTTTTAAGCAGTTTTTTTATCAACATAGATAACAACCCAACAAGTATACCTACTATTAATACCTGCTCAAATGGATTAAAACCGGCCTCGGAAAGAGGCCTGAGGATTATCACCTCAAGCCCCTTTCCTATAGCCAACGCTACAGGGGTTAGGATGTGAAGCCAGATCCAGTTGAGCAGATCTGTTATGGGTGCACTGAGACTCGGCATTTTCTTATCTCATAAACCATAAGAGTTTTGTATATTTCATAAACACGATGATAAGAGCAAGTGCCAAGAGTCTTTTTAAGAAAATCTCTGGTAGGCGCTTCTGTATTCTTGGTCCAACCATACCACCACAGATAGCGCCTCCAGCAATACAAGCAGCCATTAGCCAATCAGGAGAATAACCAAGTAGTATGTATTTTGCGATGCCACCAACAGAGGTTGCAAAGGTCCCTGTTAAGGCAATTGGAACAGCCAAATACATAGGATAACCCATTAAAGAGGTCATAAATGGCATGAACATAAAGCCACCACCTACTCCAAAGGAGGCAGCTATCATTCCCATCAAAACTCCACCTATAAACATTGTCAAAGGACGAGCAACAAAGGTTTCACCCCAGAATCTCATGTCAAATTTGATTAGATTGAACTTATCAAATTCAACCTTCCCAAGTTCTGCCGCTTTACCTGTTTTCTTAGCCTCTTCAATAGCTTTATTAAATTTTTGTACAATTGCCTTGAGCGCTTTTTTCTTTTCAATAGTGCTTGGTAAGCTTTCATGGAACAATTTGATACCTATTAATAAACACAATATCCCAAGATAGAACTTATACGCCTTCATTGGTAGGTATTTAGCAGAAAGCGTGGGTCCTAAGAAGAATGCCCCCAGAAATATTCCAAGAGCAAAAAATAGTGCAAGTGGCCATGCAAATCTCTTGTCTTTAAAGTAGTTTATCAATCCAGAAATAGGTGAACAGAGTGTTAAGAATAAATTAGTTGGTTTTACAGTATTTGCAGCATTAATACCAATTGGTCCACGCGTACCAATGACTGTGATCTGAAAAGCTGCTGTGAAAAGCCCTCCTGCTGCACCCATAATAACAAATAGCACACCAATCAAGAATGCACCCAAAAAGACTATTAAGGGACTTATATAGGTATTAGCTGTTTTAAAGAAGAATCCTGCCTTTAAAACTCTATATGTTCCAATCTTCTGGCCATTTACATATACGGCCATCGTGGTGTTAGGTGCTATATTTTTATAAGGTGTTAGTGTAACTTTAAACTGGCCTGTCTTTTTATCTAGACTAATATGCACACCTTTATTCCAGGCTTCAGGTTGTTTTTGGTAATCTGTTAAGATCATTCTTGCATTACCACCACCAATTGGTTTTTCTTTTGTGATGGTGTTAATGCCAAATTTGTTTTCATGGGTATATCTTAAAAAAGCCCACTGTTTTTGTGTGGTAATTGGGCCTAGCATCGTTTTTAATTCATCAGGTATTTGATTCCATTTTTTGATTTTGTTAACTCGTACAGCAAATTTAAAAGGTGGAAATGCAAAAGGCCCTTTTGTTTGTCCTTTATAAACTTGTTCTGGTGTCGCAAACTTTTCTGGCTGGGTAGTTACTAAATAATAAATAGGTGGAATTGCTGTATCACCAAAGAGTTTAGTAAGCTTTGCTCTTTCTTCAGAGCCAGGAGCATCTGCAGGTTTAAAGAGTTTATTTGTGCAGACTACTACATAAAGATCATGGCCTGGTTGAATTTTACCTGTAATAGTAATTGGACTCCCTGACTTATATGCAGGTTTGCCTATTTTAGCTACTACTTCAGCTGATACTTTTGTACCTACCACAGAGCATAGGACAAAAGCAAAGAGCGCAGCGAATGCCAGAAAATGATTCCCTGGCATTCTGTTTCGGTACTTCTGTTTTCCCATAAGATTCCTCCCCATACTATTAGTATCAAATTGTTGTCCCTTGTTTATGGCAAGTAGGGCCAAGGGGAAGGGTTTTTTACCCCAACGTTTTAAATAATACGCAAAGATGATGCCAACGGTTAAGAAGACTCTTAAATGCTAAAATTCGGCAATTTAGCTGGTAAAAATAGAATTTTAGAAAAAATTACTCTAATTTAGATGCAACTAAATAGTTGCAGTGCAACAAGTAAGTTGTATCACTATAATCTATATTGCACTTAAAAAATTAAAGATTAACTTTGATTAGAGATTATGTTAATCTCTTTAAAAAAGAGGAGGGACTAAAATGACTACAGAAGAATTATTACCTGAAGGTGAAAAGATAAGAAAGGCTGTTAAGTGGATATCTGAAGAAACACAACTTCATCCAGAAAAGAGTAGAAAGGAGATAGTACTTGAAGCAGAGAGAATTTTTGATTTATCTCCTAAAGACTGTGAGTTTTTACAAAGGAAATTTTTAGAAAATTCATAGATCCTATACATAATAAAGTCTAAAAAATTATCAATTATTAACAGTGAAAAGCTTAACTAATTTTTTTAAAGTTACTTTTCCTACCTCCAAGGTCACTACCTACATATTTTTACCCCCTCTTGTCACTTTTATTCTTGCCTTTTTTGGTGCTATGGCAGGAGTTACTGGAGCGTTTTTATTACTGCCCTTTCAAATGAGTATATTAGGTTATACTAGTGCAGGAGTAAGTGCTACTAATTTTTTATATAATGTGGTTGCAATCCCCGGGACAGTATATCGTTATACAAAAGAGCGGAGGATGAATTGGCCTCTAGCTTTTTCTATTATCATTGGTTGTCTTCCAGGGATAATAATAGGTTATTGGTTAAGAATTACAATCTTTTCAACTCCTAAAAACTTTAAACCTTTTGTTGGAATTGTCCTTTTATACCTAGCATGGCGTATGTATAAATCATTAAAAAACAATACAGTAAAAAGACTATCTTTACCATCTCAACAAGCAGTTATAAAAACAATATCCTTTAGTCTAAAGGAAGCTAATTATAGTTTTGATAATAAGATTTATTCCTTTAGTCCTATAGTAATTATAGCTATTTCTTTTATTGTAGGAATAATTGGTGGAGCTTATGGCATAGGTGGTGGAGCCATAATGGCTCCATTTTTTATAACCGTCTTAGATCTTCCAGTGCACAGTATTGCTGGTGCAAGCCTCTTTGGTACTTTAGTAAGTTCTATTGTAGGTGTAGTTATATATCAACTAGGAATTGGTTCATCTGGTGTAACAACTCATCCTGATTATCTTTTAGGATTATTATTTGGTCTTGGAGGACTTATAGGAGGCTACTTTGGAGCTAAAATGCAACGGAAAATACCAGATAGGCCCATTAAACTGGGCCTTTTATTGGTATTAGTATATGTCTCATTTAAATATCTCTATCCAGTAATCTTTAAATAGAAGTTTAACTTATAGACCTAGCTTCTTTAACTCTTCTATAATACGTTTTTGTTGTGATGAAAGCTTTTTAGGCACCTTTATTAAAATACGTACAAATTGATCACCTCTTACATTGATTTTGTGGGGATCAAACAATCCCTTTCCTCTAATTCTCAATTTTTGTCCACAACTAGTACCTGCTGGTACTTTTACTTTTATGCGGGTTCCATCAATAGTTGGTACTTCAACTTGCGTTCCAAGACATGCTTCAGAAAAGGATATCTCTTTATCAACTATAATATCTATTCCATCTGGTTTAAATACATCATCAGGTACAACTTTAAGCTTTAAATAAAGATCTCCTCGTCCACCTGGTCCATAATGTCCTTTACCTGCAATCCTTAATTTTTTACCCGGAGCCGTTCCTGCAGGTATTCTAACACTTATTTTTTCTTGGCTACCTGAAGAGCTAAGTGAAATAAGCTTTTGACTTCCATGCATTAACTCTTTTGGAGTTACAGGAAGATCTAAAACAATGTCTTCACCTTTTTGACTAGTTTGTTGATATTGATAAAAACCAGAATCACACCTTCTAGATCTCCCACAGCTTCCTCCATAATTTGTATATCCGCTACTATAACTATAGTCAGAGCCTGTGTTAAATATTTCTCTAAATATTTCGTCAAAAGACATAGACCCTGTATGCGAACTTCCTCCAGTAAAGAAGACCCGGCTAAAGAAGTCCCCTCCTATACCTGCATCCCTAAATACACTAGAGAAGTCAAAGTTTCTAAATATATCCTCTTGGGAGAATCTATTATGAAATTCAGTTGACCCAAATGTATCATATTGTTTTCTCTTTTCCGGATCACTTAAAACAGCATAAGCCTCATTTATTTCTTTAAACTTTTCTTCTGCTGCTTTATTACCTTTATTTTTGTCTGGATGATATTTTAACGCCAGTTTTCTATAAGCCTTTTTTATCTCTTCTTGACTGGCGTTTCGTGACACACCAAGGATTTTATAGTAATCTTTACCTGCCATTTGGCTACTCCTTTGAGACTAAAATTGGCATAATTATTGCCTTTGTTATCAATTCGAAAATAATAATTAGTAATAACTTGTCAAGTTTTATAAGAGATGATGCATGAGTGAATCATATATAACAACAACTAAAAAAGCAGCTATTTTTTTCCCTTCTAGTCCTCTAAATACTAAAAAGTTGGGACCTGCTATAGAAGAACTAAGAAATAAAAATATTATTGTTGATGTTGATTTCAATCTAGATGTCTCAAAGGGATCGGTGCCATATCTATGGGGTAGTGATCAAGACAGAGCAGAAATATTTAGACAACTTCTATGTAGAAAGGATATAGACATTATCTGGTGTGTAAGAGGTGGTTATGGTGCCTCAAGATGGCTTGATATATTTGATTGGAAGATATTAGACGATATTACTAGTTACCATGATATCATTGGATTTAGTGATTGTACATTTTTCTTTTCAAAGCTCCTTAACTATGGCTTTATGCCTATCCATGGACCGCTTCTTAGCACTTTTTTTAGTACATCTGATGAGTCTAAAGATGCCATTTTAAAATTGATACACCTAGGTATACCACCATATCTTTATGGTAAAACCCTTATCCGAGGTAAAGCTAGAGGAATAATAATAGGAGGTAATCTAACATGTCTTTGTCATTTAATTGGTACACCTCATGAACCACCATGGGATGGAGCCATTCTTTTAATAGAAGATCACCATGAGGCACTCTATAGAATTGACAGAATGATTACACATCTTCTCTCATCAAAAAGATTGAATAGATTAACAGGCATAGTCGTTGGCCATATTTTAAATATTGGGTTGTATGAAGACCTTTTACCTAAATTATTAATGGAGAGACTAAAGGGCCTTTCTATTCCTATTGCCTTTAAGTTCCCAGTTGGTCATCACAAAGACAATTTCCCAGTTGTACTAGGCAAACAATATGAATTAGATGCAACTCAAGATATTGCAATATTAAAACCTATTTCATAATATTGGTTAGTACATGAACTTTGGCTAGATGTTCTAGATATTCCATATATTCAATAGCCTTTTCAAGACTTTGGGCGTAAGAGACTGCCCCATGTTTTGAAAGTATTATTGTACAGGCATTAGGCGCTACAGATGCTACTGCCTCAGCAAGTTCTTTACTGCCTGGTGGAAAATATTGAATGACAGGTATTCGTTTTAAAAAAAGAGAAGTCTCAACAAGTAAATTTGGATCTAATTCTTTCCCTGAAAGATTTACAGAAAGAGTCCAAGGTGGATGAGCATGTACTATTGCATTTATCTCTTTACAGTTTCTATAAATAGCAAGATGCATTGGAAGTTCACTAGTTGGTTTACCACCATCTAAAACCTTACCATCTATACCTACAGTGACTATCTCTTGAGGTGATATTAATGCCTTATGCCTGCCACTTGGAGTAAGAAATACTTTATCATCAACTCTTATGCTAATGTTTCCACTTGCACCACACACTAACCCTATAGAGTGTAATAAGTGGCAGGCATTGGCGATCTTTTCTTTTATTTCTAATACAAAAGACATTAATGTTCTTTCTTAGATATAGCTTCTTTTTTTATACGGTCTAAGGTATTGCTGAGACAAGAGATAACATTTTCTCTTATGTCTCCGCATACGGCCAAAAGCATCATATCTTCTCCTATTTTAAGATCTCCTTCTCGGATTACAACACGTACATCAATAATTCCTTTCATATTTAGAGCATCTTGTATAATTTGTTTTAATTTCTCTCTATCCACCTTTGTCTTGATCCTTGTAATTGGTAGACCATTACGAGCAAACGCACGTACTATACCATTATGTAAAAGGATCATCCCAGCTCTATTTATATTGTGCTTTCTTATTTCATCTAAAATAGATGAAGGATCTAAAAAGGTACACTCTGAAGCATCATAAATTGTGATCTTGTCCTCCATAGACACCACCACCTTTCTTCAATATTTCATATCTTCTTTTTTCTATTTTTCTTTTTATTTATCGCTTGGAGTAGATTTTACTGAAAAATTGCCTGCTTTTTGTGCTGCAATTTTGTCTTCTATTTGTGAAAGTTCATATCTTATAAAACCAGTATCTGGTGCATCTGGCCTTAAAGATAAATAGCTATTTAGAGCACTTTGTGCTTTATTGTACCTCCCAAGTTTAAAGGCTACACGTCCTAAATCCCTATATGCTATAACTTCATATCCATGATGTCTAATACTTACCGTTTGGTACTCAGCCATTGCTTCTTTGAAATCTTTAAGGGATTCATCTACATATCCTAATCCAATCATTGCACTATCTTTTAGAACCGAGCTTTTAGAAAAATCATCTACAGCCTTTTTATAGGCATCTTTTGCCTTTTTAAACATTCCTAGCTCTCTATATGCTGATCCCAATAGAAGCTGTGCCTGGTGTCCAGCATCAGTATGAGGTTCTTGCTCAACAATTTGCTCTAATGCAACAACCCTTTGATCTGGGTTTTTTATCATCATAGCTAATCCCAGCTTAGTAGCACTTACCTCTTTTACATGTCTAAAATAGGCTTGAGCACCTATGATAACAAAGATTGTTATGATAAAAGACACAATTAATATTATAGTTTGTTTACCATATTTTTTAATATAATCTTGTGCCCATAAAGGCACACCTTCCATAATTTCTTCTTTTGCTTGTTCTAATATAGGTTTTGGTTCTTCTTTATTCACTCTTAGCTTACCTCTCTTATCCAAGCTTTTTATTTAAAAAAATCTTTCCACTTAAAAATAAGTGGTTCAGCATCTTCTTTTAAGATAGCAGCATCTACTACTTGTCCAATAAATAAAGTATGATCTCCTGCATCAACACTACTTACTACCTCACACTCTACATATGCACTAGCACCTTCTAGTATAGGAGAACCTTTTAGAGCATTTGTATAGTTTATC
Organism: uncultured Desulfobacterales bacterium; assembly: GCA_964578585.1. Lineage (GTDB taxonomy): Bacteria > Desulfobacterota > Dissulfuribacteria > Dissulfuribacterales > JAMONC01 > JAMONC01. Next base: position 11,583 of record CAZODM010000034.1, read on the forward strand.
CCTTTAAATTTGTCTTCTTTTCTACCACTTACAAAACCAAATCTCTTGGCAAGCTCTACATGATCTTTTGATAGGGTGTTTATACAAAAAAAGCCTGCCTCTTGAATGAGGCTATGAGTATAACGCGCAGGAGCAATGGAGACAACCACTAGTTTAGGTTTAAAAGAGACTTGTGTTACCCATGCTGCAGTCATACCGTTTATACGTTCTCCACTTCTTACAGTAATGATATAAACTCCTGTTGGAATTGCCTTGCTTAATAGTTCTTGCATATTACTCCCCCCAATAAACCTTTAATTGTTTTCATAGAACCACTTTCTATAAAGAGGCCAGTCATACCTGCGCCCTAAGCTATACAAAAATTGGAATACGTGCATAGGCCCATAAGAGAAGGATGCCCTTGATCCATATAAATAAAGACGCCACATCCTTACAAATTCTTCACCCATCATCTCTTTTATTTTATCTAGTGAAGCTTCAAAGCGTTTTATCCAATGAGATAGCGTCATAGCATAGTGGATTCTAAAATCTTCTAGATCAACAAAGTCAAAACCATAGTTGTCTGCAGCCTCTACTACTTCTCCTAATGCAGGTATATAACCACCTGGGAATATATATTTCTTAAGCCAGGTATCAAGCTCTTCTGGTTGCATTCTACCTATCGTATGAAGAACCATAATACCTTTATCTTTTAATAGTTTTCTGCTCTCATCAAAAAACACTGGAATGTTTTCTCTTCCTACATGTTCAAACATACCTACAGATACAATTCTGTCATAGGCTCCCTTTTCCTTTTGGCTTGTCTCTCTATAATCTTCTAATCTTACCTCAACTCTTCCCTGAAGCCCTTCTTCTTTAATACGTTCATTTGCTAATTCATATTGTTGTTTAGAAAGTGTAAGTCCCACAGCCAATACTCCATATTTTTTAGCAGCCTCTATTACAAGGGAACCCCATCCGCAACCAATATCAAGCAGTCTTTGTCCAGATTTAAGTCTTAGTTTGTTTAAAATATGGTGGATTTTATTTAATTGAGCTGTTTCTAAGTCGTCTTTTTCTGATTTAAAAAATGCACAGGAATAATTTAATCCTTTATCAAGCCAAAGCTTATAAAATTCATTTCCTTTATCATAGTGATATTGAACATCCTTTTTTGTTTGTTTTAAACCTTGCCCAAACTTTTGTTTTATATTGATCCAGCCAATCTTTGCCTTTTGTTTTACAGAGAGTTTACCTGATAAATCATAAAGGTAGAACAGCTTAAGGAGAGCATCTAAATCTCCTTCTATTTCTATATCCCCCCTCATATATCCTTCGCCAAATCCCATACCCGGATCAGCTAAAAGTGCATCAAATGACTTTGGATCTTTAAATTTTATGGTGAACTGGGGAGCACCTTTACCTATTGAGACACTTTTTCCCTCTTCCCATAGTTCAATTTTAGCGCTTACAGGTATGTCCTCTGATGAAAATATGGCAGATATCATCTCTAGAGCCTTTTGAGTATCCACGGCTAAACCCCCTTTCATATTCTAAGAACAATAAAATTATTCTTTTGTGCCCCCAATCTCTTCCAACCCAGTGTTATTTAGAGTATTTTTAAGTTAGAAACAAACAACTTAAGGACTAATGCTATGATTTGTGAAAAACAATTCAAAATATTATCTGAGTTTCCAGATAAAGAACTTAAAGATTTTGGTGAAACCCGCCTAATAACACTAAAAGATAAAATAAATAATAAAGCATTAGAAACATTCTTTTCATTAAAAGGGGTAAAGCCAGCCCTTTTATTTAGCGACTTTTTATATAAAAACCTGCTAATTAATCCTGAGTTGTTAGAGCAACTTTTAACTGCTTTAAATGTCAAAGAACCTTCTCCTTATTATTTTTATAATATGCATCTTGATACAATTATTCAAAGGGTTTTAGAGGAAAAAAATTTTTTAGCTGAATTAAGAAAGATCAGAAATTATGAGATGTCTAAGATTTGTTTAAGAGATTTGTGTGCTTTAAATGTTAACTTCTCTGAGGTTGTAACAGAAATAAGCGAGGTTGCTAGATTTCTTATAGTCTTATGCATAAACTGGTTAAAGAATGACCTGCGTAAGCAGTTTGGGATCCCCAGAAGAAAAGATGGAAGTCCATTAGAGCTTATCACTGTATGTATGGGCAAGTTGGGCGGCAATGAACTAAATTTTTCATCAGATGTAGACCTTGTCTTTTTGTTCCCAGAACAAGGAGTAAGTGATGGTAAGAAAAAGATTAGTGCCGGTGAATTTTTCACAATCCTTGTAAGACGTTTAATCCAATTCTTATCTGCTAAAACAAAACATGGTTTTTGTCTGAGGGTTGATACTAGACTTCGTCCTTTTGGAGAAAGCGGCCCCCTTGTTATGGATTTAAACGCTCTTGAAGACTACTTTTTAATCTATGGACGTGATTGGGAAAGATTTGCTTGGACTAAGGCAAGAGCTATTACTGGGTTAGCACAAGATATAGCTACTCTTAATTCTATTGTTACCCCGTTTGTCTACAGAAAATATCTAGATTTTAGTGTATTTGATTCTCTAAGAGAGATGAAAGAGATGATATTTAAACAAGTAAAGAAAAAGGGGGTAAAAGACAATATTAAGCTTGGTGCAGGTGGAATTAGACAGATTGAGTTTATCGTACAGGCTATAGCATTAGTTAGAGGTGGTAAAGATAAAGCCATAAGAGTCAAAAATCTCCTACAGGCCTTAAAAGTTATAAAAGAAAAGGGGTACTTACCATCGTCCGTGGTAAAAGAGCTTGGTGAGTCTTATATATTTTTAAGGACCTTAGAAAATAGATTACAAGAACGTTCAGATCAGCAGACTCATATACTCCCAAGGGATGAAAAACAGCTTAAGCTTCTTGCCTATTCTATGGGTTATGAAGATATAAAAGTCTTTAAAGAAGAATTAGATAGATATAGGCAGCTTATACAAAGACATTTTTCACATCTATTTGAACAAAAAAAGATAGCTTATATCTCTAAAGAGTTAGATAAAATTAAAGATATCTGGGAAGCTAATCTACCTAAGGATAGTAGCATTTGTATTCTTAACTCTTTGGGCTTTAGAGATCCTAAAAGGGCATTAGCTTTGATTAATGCTCATAGATCATCAAGGGCAACCCAGTCTTTAGGGAATATGGGGCAGAAAAGACTTAAAGAGCTCTTCCCTTTTTTACTAAAAGAGATCTCAACTCATAGAGAACCTGAAAAAGTGCTTTTAAGAGTGCTATCTGTTATTGAATCAATACAAAAGAGAACTAGTTACCTTGTACTTTTAAGAGAAAATCCTGATGCACTTAAGTATTTTGTAAGACTTGTTGGAACTAGTCCTTGGGTTGCTGAACAGATAAAGAAACATCCTGTTTTAATAGATGAACTAATTGATATAAGATCTTTATATACAATAGAAGATGTTGCCAGTCTTAAGAAACAGTTAGATATACGCCTTAAGTCTATAGATATAGAAGATACAGAGTCTTTGATGAATGAACTTAGACTCTTTAAGCATTCTCACACACTTAGGATCGCAGCTTCACACCTTGCAGGACTCTCTAAGTCTCTTAAGACTTCTTTGGCATTAACTAATTTGGCGCAGGTTATTATTGAGAAGGTCTTTGAGCTATGTTTTTACAACATGATCTCAAGGTATGGTACTCCAGTTTGGTCATTTTATGGAGCACAAAGGACTAGTTACAACAATAGATTAGGGGGTTTTTTAGTAATAGGATATGGTAAATTAGGAGGAAAGGAGCTTTCTTTTGCATCTGATTTAGATCTTGTATTCTTACATACTGGGATAAAAAGGGGATATACCAAAGGTGCCTACTCACTTGACAATGCTAGTTATTTCCCACGTCTTGGGCAACGTATAATACAAATGTTATCTTTAAATACCTCCTTTGGAAGACTTTATGAAGTTGACATGAGGTTAAGGCCAAGTGGAGAAGCTGGAGTCCTTGTAAGTCAAGCTCATAGTTTTAGAAAATACCAACTCTTTAGTGCTTGGACATGGGAACATCAGGCCCTATTTAGGGCAAGACCAATATGTGGAGATCCTCAAATAAGAAGATTTTTTAAACGTACTAGGTGGATAGTTCTTAGACTACCAAGAGATATAGAAAGGACAAGACTCGAAATTATAGATATGAAACAAAGGCTAAAGGCTATCCATATTAAAGATAGAGATAGATTTCACATAAAATATTCTGATGGGGGGCTTTTAGACATAGAGTTTTTTGCGCAGTTTATAGCTATTTCATTCTCTTATAAAAATGCTGATCTTATCAGTTCTAGTTCTACTTTAGAGGTGTTAAGACACTGCGTTTCAATTGGTTTTTCGTACAAAGATATGGAAATACTTATTGAGGCATATAAGCACTTAATAGATATGTACCATAACAAAAGTTTATTGGGTGAAAAACCTATAATTTCTAACATTCCTAATTGTTGTAAAAAAGCAATGTTAGTATTGAATAAGTATAACTTTTTATAATACTTAAAGGAGCTAGTCATTTTTACTTTTTATATTGCATTTCTTTTTAGGATACTTACTATTTAATCAAACTAAATCCTTACCTAAAAAATTACCTAATGCCTTTAACTAACCAGGATTTTATCAAATGGCGTTTTGACCTTATTAAGTGGTTTAGTTTCATTTTTGCTTTGCTAAGGAGGTTAAAGCGTCATGAGAATAGCACAGGTTGCTCCCTTATATGAAAGTGTTCCCCCTAAACTCTATGGTGGTACAGAAAGGGTGGTGTCTTATTTAACAGAAGAACTTGTTAAAATGGGGCATGAGGTAAGTCTTTTTGCAAGTAGTGACTCAAATACCAAAGCTAAGTTACGTGGAATTAGCCAAAGAGCCTTAAGATTAGACAGCAGTGTAAAAGACCCTCTTGCACATCATATCCTTTTATTAGAAAGGGTTTTAAAAGAGGCAGATAAATTTGATATAATACATTTTCACATAGATTATATCCATTTCCCATGTGTAAGAAGGATTGATACTGCCCATGTAACCACATTACATGGCAGATTAGATATACCAGATCTAAAACCTCTATATGAAGAGTTTAAGGATATTCCTTTGGTGTCTATATCAAACTATCAAAGGCATCCTCTTTCATTTGCAAGATGGGTAGGTACTGTCTATCATGGTTTACCAGAGGACTTATATACTCCTAAGTTTAGTCCTGGCTCTTATCTAGCATTTTTAGGTAGGATTAGTCCAGAAAAACGACCTGATAGGGCTATTGAGATTGCTAAAAGGGCAGGTATACCTTTAAAGATTGCTGCTAAAATCGATAAAGCTGATAGAGACTATTATGACAATTGTATAAAGCCTCTTTTAGATCATCCATTAATTGAGTTTATTGGAGAGGTTGGAGATAGAGAAAAGAATGAATTTTTAGCAAACGCGTTGGGGCTTTTATTCCCAATTGATTGGCCTGAGCCATTTGGACTTGTTATGATTGAGGCATTTGCATGTGGTACTCCAGTTATTGCTTATCCACATGGTTCTGTGCCAGAAGTAATGGTTGATGGTGTAACAGGATTTATAGTTCAAGATATCAAAGAAGCTGTTGAGGCAGTAAAAAGACTAACCTTTATAGATCGAAGAAGGTGTAGAAAGATCTTTGAGGAAAGATTTTCTGCAAAGAGAATGGCAATGGATTATCTTAAAATATATGAGGAATTAATCTACGCAAAGATAGAACCACGTATTGCTGCATAGTTTTAGGGAGATAAGGTGAATAAAGAAAAAGAGGTCAAAAAATTAAAGGAAATAATCCAAATAGATGAACATTATTATGTAAAAGCTACATCTACCCGGGTGGATGATCGCACCCGGGTACTAAAACATGGGGATACATTTGCTGTTTTTGATAGATTTGGTGATATTCAATCAATTGGTAGAGTAGAGCATGGAATATATCATTTTGACACCCGGTATCTATCTAAATATGAGCTGAAGATAAATAATTTGCGTCCACTTTTGTTAAATTCTACTGTTAGAGAGGATAATAGCCTGCTTACTGTTGATCTTACGAATCCTGAGTTAAAAGATGAAAGAGGAAGCCTCATCTCTCAAGGTAGTATTCATATATTTAGGGCCAAACTTTTATGGGAGGGTGCTCATTACGAGCATATAAGAGTTACAAATTATTCAGATAAAAAGACCAGTCTTGTATTAAGCTTTGAGGTAGGAGCAGATTTTGCAGACATTTTTGAAGTAAGAGGTACAAACAGAGAAAGGCGTGGTCGCTACTTCCCACCGCAAATCCTTAAGAATGGAGTTTTATTTAAATACATAGGCTTAGATAATATAGAACGAGTTACAAGACTTATATCAGATCCTAATCCAGATAAAATTTTAGATGATTTGATAGCTTTTTATATAACTTTAGAACCTCATGGTAAAAAAGATCTATATCTAAAACTTTGTTGTGAGCTAAGGGATTCACATTGCCAAAGTTCACCAGAGATATCTTTAGGATTATATCAAAGTGCCTTTACTGGCATGACCTTTTCCATAAGAAAGGGGCGTCTAAAGCAAGCCCAGATAGTCACCTCAAATGAACAGTTTAACAATTGGATAAATAGAGCCAGTGCAGATCTTCATATGTTGATTACAGAAACCCCTTATGGACCATATCCTTATGCAGGGGTTCCTTGGTTTAGCACAGCATTTGGAAGAGATGGGATAATTACAGCATTAGAGTGCCTATGGATGAATCCAGCTTTAGCTCGGGGGGTATTAAACTTTTTAGCTAAAACACAGGCAAAAGAGCTAGACCCTGAACATGAGGCAGAGCCAGGGAAAATACTTCATGAACTTAGACAAGGGGAGATGGCAATTTGTAATGAAGTGCCTTTTGGTCGCTACTATGGGACAATAGATGCGACCCCACTTTTTATTATTTTAGCAAGTGCATATTTTAAAAGAACAGGAGATATAGATTTTATACGTTCTATTTGGGAAAATATACTTTTAGCTCTTGATTGGATAGACAATTATGGAGACAAAGATGGTGATGGATTTATTGAGTATCTACGCTCTGGAGAGAAAGGGCTTGTAAATCAAGGATGGAAGGACTCAGGTGATTCTGTATTTCATGAAGATGGAAGTCTTGCTAAAGGTCCTATAGCTCTTTGTGAGGTACAAGGATATTGTTATGCTGCCAAGATTGGAGCAGCTCATCTTGCAAAGGTTTTAGGTGAACTTGCTTTAGCTGATAGACTTGAAAAAGAGGCAAAAGAGCTTAAAAAACGCTTTAATGAACTCTTTTGGTGTGAGGATATATCAACTTATGGACTTTGCTTAGATGGTCAAAAAAGGCTGTGTAAGGTAAAGACATCAAATGCTGGGCACTTATTGTTTTCCAACATAGCAGAGGAAGAACAAGCCCGTATAGTTGCAAAGACACTTCTTTCTAAAGAATTTTTCTCTGGATGGGGGATAAGGACTGTAGCAGAAGATGAAGTTAGATATAATCCAATGTCTTATCATAATGGTTCGGTGTGGCCTCATGATAATGCCTTAATTGCATTAGGATTTTCTCAATATGGGTTTAAACACATGGCATTGGAGATTTTAAATGGATTGTTTCAAGCCTCTACTTTTATGGATTTAAATAGACTGCCTGAACTTTTCTGTGGATTTGTAAAAAGACCTGGAGAGGGTCCTACTCTGTATCCTGTAGCTTGTCTTCCTCAAGCATGGGCAAGTGCTACAGTATTTTGTTTATTACAGGCTGTATTAGGACTTAGTTTTTCAAGGAAAAGGCCTCAAATTCGCTTTAATCATCCTATATTACCAGATTATCTTGAATGGGTTGAGATAAAAAATCTAGAGGTTGCATCTGAGACAGTAGATTTTGTCTTAACAAGACATGCCCAAAATGTGAGTATAAATGTCCTAAAAAAGACGAGGAATGTAGAAATTGCAGTGATACACTAGTGGAACTATATATCCTTTCCAACTTTCCATAGTAAGCTATGTATTTGGGGTCTTAGTTTTTTCATCCTTTCTTGGCTATCATGTAATGGACTGATAGTCCTATTTGTTAGTAGGCTAACTCCTATAGCATTTTTAAGATCTAACCAAAAGGATGTACCAGTAAAACCAAGGTGTCCTACACTGGTTAAAGAAAAATGTTCTCCAGCACTTGAGCATCTAGGGGATTTAGTATCAAAACCAAGAGCCCATGTACCTAAGTGAGGAAGACTAGGAGTGAAAAATCTGTGTAAGAGATCTTTAGGAAAGCCTTTTAATTCAAGTTCTCCTATATATATTAAAAATAATGTTTGTAAAAGTTTTAATATATCCTTTGTACAACCAAAAAGTCCTGCATGTCCGCTTATGCCATTTAAAAATCTTGCATTAGGATCATTAATCATAGGTGCTTTACTGTCTTTTACTGAAATGACTATTTGATGGTTAGTGGGTATGTCATAGAAAAAAAATGTATTTTTTAACTTTAGTGGTTCTATTACAAGCTCTTTAACGCATTTATTAAATGGTTTTTTACAAATAGATTCAACAACATGGGCAAGTACAATATAGCCAAGGTCACTATATATTTGTTTTTTTAATGGCTGGCAATTAATCTGGCTGTTTAATATCTCTTTAGCACATATCCCTAATATGTCTGAATTATTATTTATAAAAAGATCACTACATATTTCACATAAATCACAGTAAGCATTTAACCCGCTTACATGGCATAGTAACATCCAAATAGCTATATCTTCTTTAAGATTTTGGAAAAAACGAGATAACTTATCTTCTAGTGATATTTCATTTTGGGCAATTAGATGCAAGATGCACAGAGCTGTAAAAGGTTTTGTTAAAGAAGCAAGGTCAAATAGGCTGTATTCATCTATTTTTTTGGCATCTTTTAGAAACGAAGTATTGCCAAGATTAAAAAAGATAAAATTATCTGGATACCTAAATACCCCAGCACTTACGCCAGAAAATAATCGTTTCTCTAGTGAACTATAAAATAACTTGTAGAGTCTAAGTTGATGATTTTCAATCACTTTTATGTTCTTGTTCAAATCGTTTCTTAGCATTTTCTAACCATTCAAGGAAAAATGCTAAGAATAAAGCAAAAAATAATCCAGAAAAGATAGCAACAGGTATAAGTATCCTTGGTTTTGGCCAATAAGGTTTTTGAGGAACTATTGCATCTACAGCTAGTTTTACTGCTTGTAGATTTTTTAGTTCTGCCTGAGCTTGAATAATTTTATCTTTACAATCTTGTATAGATAATTCAATTTGTAAGGGATCTATTTTAATACTAGAATTATTTATTAATTCTTTATTATTAAAAATTTTTTCTTTTAATTTTGTAAGATTTCCAATTTTTAGCACTAATATATATCTATTTCATCATCTTGATATATTATAATCTCTTTTTTTGAGTCTAACATAATATTA
>CAZODM010000035.1:0-20772 GCA_964578585.1 uncultured Desulfobacterales bacterium
TTTTAAACTTTAATTATTACTTGACAAAAAGTTTTAATATGCCATTTTCAAGCTATGAAAAGTGCTGATCAAAGCAAGGTATTAAAAGACATCAAAAACTGGCTTCGTATGCAACAAAATTTAGGTATAAAGTATATTAAGAATTCAGATGTTATAAAAGAATTTATCAATAGACAGGATATGACAGTAGAAGAAGAAATACTAGAGACAAGCAGCTTAGAAAAACTAAAAGAAGAGATTAAAAATTGTACCTTATGTCCCTTGCATAAAAAACGTACAAATCCTGTCTTTGGTGAAGGAGCAAAAGATGCCTTATTAATGCTTGTAGGAGAAGCACCGGGCAGAGAAGAAGATTTAACAGGACGCCCCTTTGTAGGTGTGTCAGGACAGCTTCTTACTAAGATGCTAAGGGCTATTAATATTGAAAGAAACTCTGTGTTTATAACCAGTGTAGTAAAATGTAGACCACCCAACAATAGAACTCCAAACGCAAAAGAGATTAAAAGCTGTAAGCCATTTTTATATAAACAAATAGAACTTATAAAGCCTAAAATCTTGCTAGCCCTTGGTCAGTGTGCTGCACATGCCATTTTGGATACAAAAGTACCTCTAAAAGAATTAAGGGCAAAACCCCATAACATGAAGATTAATAACTGTAATCTTATAGTATTTGTTACATACCATCCTGCTTTTTTACTTAGACAATATGGAGAAAAACAAATCTTTTATAAAAGACAAGCTTGGCATGATCTAAAAATGCTTAAAAAAGCTTATGATAAAATCAAAGATCAACCATAAACTTTTATCAACTATAGTCTTTATATTCGTTGCTTTTTCAGCAATAAATTCAGTTGCTCTTAAAAAGAGCCAACCACCACCTAATTACAATGTTTTTCTTATAAAAATAGATGGAGCTATAAACCCTGGAAGGGCACAGTTTTTCTTAAGAGCATTAAAAGATGCCCAAGATAAAGGAGCAACTTGCCTTGTTGTTGAATTAGATACCCCTGGAGGGCTTCTAATATCACTTAGAAAGATGGTTAAGGCTATATTATCATCCTCTATACCAGTGGTAGTATATATATACCCACCAGGAGCTCGTGCTGCATCTGCAGGTGCTATTTTGTGCATAAGCGCTCACATAGCTGCTATGGCACCTGGGACCAATATAGGAGCATGTCATCCAGTAACTCTTTTTGGATCTTTACCCAAACACTCAACTATGGCTCAAAAACTTGAAAATGATCTCATTGCATGGGCTAAAAGTATTGCAATAAAACAGGGTAGAAACCCTATATGGATAGAAAATGCTATAAGAAGATCAATATCTTCAACAGATAAGATAGCTTTAAAACTTCATGTAATAAACCTTATAGCACCTGATATAAATAGCCTTTTAAAACAAATAAATAAAAAGAGTGTGTCTCTAAAAAATAAAAAATACATCATTCATACCTATCCGTATAAACTTACAATACTAACACCTAATCTAAGTGAAAAGGTCCTTGCTCTTATATCTGAACCTAACATTGCTTACGTACTTCTTATGATAGCACTTGTAGGGCTTTATTTTGAATTTGCACATCCTGGAGCAATACTTCCTGGAAGCATTGGAGCAATAAGCCTTTTGCTATCTCTTTTTGCAATGCAAGCCCTACCTACAAGTGCAACAGGACTCCTTTTAATCATATTTGCAGCAATTCTGTTTGTACTAGAGCTTTTTATAACAAGTCATGGAGTACTTACTATATTTGGACTAATAAGCCTGTTTTTAGGCTCAATCTTTTTATTCCCTGGTGGTGAGACAGGAGTTGGTATCTCTGCATCAGTACTCTACCCTACTCTAATCTTCATAACCATTAGTGTCATAGTGATTACATATTTGGCAACAAAGGCATCTCTTTTAAGACCTAAAACAGGAAAAGATGCAATTATTGGAAAGGTAGGAACTATTCGAAGGATTATTGGAGAAAATGAAGCCATGGTATTTGTCCATGGAGAACTATGGAAGGCTAAGTTAAATAAAAAGGTAAAAGAAGGCGAAAAGGTGCTTGTAAAAGATATAAAAGACATGCTTCTTATTGTAGAAGTAATAAACAACAAAGAGGAGGAATAAAACATGCCTATTTCTATTGGTCTTATAGTATTTATTGTTATAGCATTTCTTATGACATCTATAAGGATACTCAATGAATATGAACGTGCTGTTATATTTAGACTTGGTAGAGTAATAGGTGCAAAAGGACCTGGTATAATCATACTGCTTCCAGTTATAGATAAAATGAAACGAGTAGATTTAAGGACCATCACATTAGATGTTCCTCCTCAAGATATTATTACAAGGGACAATGTATCAATTCAGGTAAGTGCAGTGGTGTATTTTAGGGTATTAGATGCAGTAAAGGCTGTTATAGAAGTAGAAAACTTTTTATTTGCAACCTCTCAGCTTGCTCAAACAACACTTAGAAGTGTATGCGGACAAGAAGAACTAGATGAGCTACTTTCTGAAAGAGAAAAGATAAACTCTAGAATTCAAGAAATATTAGACCTAGACACTGAACCATGGGGAGTAAAAGTAAGTAAGGTAGAAATTAAACAAATAGATCTTCCAGATGAGATGAAAAGGGCTATGGCAAAACAGGCAGAGGCAGAAAGAGAAAGAAGATCTAAGATTATAAATGCAGAAGGTGAATATCAAGCTGCTGCAAGACTTGCTGAAGCTGCACAAATCATACACAAAGCCCCTGCTGCTCTTCAGCTTAGATATTTACAAACTTTAAGGGAAATAGCAGCAGAAAATAACTCTACTACACTTTTCCCTCTTCCATTAGATCTATTTAAACCATTTCTTGAAATGAGTGCTAAATTGGCAGAGGAGGCTAAAGATAAAGATCAGTAGCCTTAAAATAACTTAAAGTATCAAAAACTTTTTTCCGATATACTTTATAACTTTAAAGGAGGAAAAACTTATGCCTCAGTATCAGGCGGGGCTTATCGCTATAGATTGGGAGAGTGAGGAGCTGCCAACACTGCCTGTTATAGCTCAAAAACTTTTCCCTCTAATTTCATCTCAAGATGTAAGTGCAAAAGAATTAGCAGAAATTATAAGGCAAGACCCTTCGATTACGATGAAAATCCTCCAAATTGTAAATAGTGCCCTATATATGTTAAGTATAGAGGTAAGTTCTTTAAAACACGCTATAGTGCTTCTGGGTGCAAGAGAGGTGCAACATATAGCTATAAGTTCTATACTTGCTCAAAGATTCTTAACTGTACCTTATGAGGTTGCAAATTATGCAGAAAGCCTATGGAAACATTGTATTGCTACTGCTGTAATTGCACAGCACCTTACAAATGGAGGAGAAAATGAAAGCCTATACACTTTAGGACTCTTACATGATGTAGGCTGGATTGTACTTATGGCTCAGGCCCCTACAATATATCTTGCAATGGCACGAGATATAAAAGGAGATATAAAAGAGGTTGAAAGGCAGTGGGGAACAGATCATGAGCTATGGGGGGCAAAACTAGCTCAAAAATGGGAACTTCCAAAATCATTCCAGCAAGTTGCCCTAAGACATCATGATCCCTTATCTACAACAGAGCCTCCTTCTTACTTATTAAAGATCCATATTGCCAACTATCTTGCCAATAAGATTGGATTTAAGGCATTTGAAGGAGAAGAAGTTACTGACCTAGACCCTAAAGTTAAAGAATATTTAAAATTAGACGACTCAAAACTTAAAAAACTCACAGAACAAGCCTTACAAAAAAGTAATCACATAAAAGAACTCTGGAGACTTTTAGTAATTTAAAATTTAATAGAAGAGTTTTTGTTAATCTGTTACACATTGGCCAAAATAATTGAGAATAGTTCTTCTTGTCTTTTCCCAATATTCAAACAGTGCTTGTTGTCTATTAGTTGAAAAAAGTCTACGCCATTTTTTAGCAACTTTGTTATCTTCTAACTCAGCCATCCTTTCTGCATAAGTTACAACTATATCTTTTGTCCTTTCTGACTCCCAAAATCTTGGGAGATAAAAAGACTTATGGTCATATTCAATCATTCGTTTGGCAAGCTCTTTACAAAATCTAAACGGATCTAGCTCTATACCATAAGCCTCTTTATAAAGAGGAGCAATCATATTGGGAAGCCATTTTCTATGGAATCTACAAAGTCCAAAGTTTTCATTTATCAATTCATTTACTATCCTATCTGCAATCTTTAATCCAAGCTCTTCTGGCTCAAAAAAGCCATCTTGATAATATGTACAAAACCTACTTAAAAATGGTGAGGGCATTACAAAACCAGGATTCCAATATGGATTTGGGGAATTACTTCTTTGATCTCCAAAGCAACTATAAACTGCTATATCTTTAAACTGATGTCCATACTTATCTGACAGTATTCTAATTGCTTTTCTAAAGCCTTCTCTAAAGTGAGTGCTTAATTTGGTCCTCTGTAGCCCAAGATCGTAGGCTAGTTTAACAGCTATCTTAGCGTTTAATTCAGAATCTTCCTTTGTATAGTAATTGGGATCTGGATCCATATTGGGTCGCTTATCAATGCCAGCATCTTCTAATGGTATCCAACCCCTCCAAAGTGCCTCAAGTAAAAAACATACCTGTGCTCCGCCTTCAATAGCATCTACCCCTATATCATCAAGAGCCCAAACTACCTTTTCGGCATCATCCATATATAATATGCCGCAAAGGGGTCCACCCCAAAGATATGGCTCAGAGTCCTTTTTAAGCTCTCCTCTATACTTTTTACAAACTGCAGGACAGTTTTCACCACACGTCTTTTGATGTTTTGGAACAATTATATTTTCTTGAAAAGAATCAAAAAAATAAGGCTTAAGATGTTTATCCCATATCTGTTGACGCACCTGTCTAGGAAGATACATCATTTGATAGTTAAAACTTGGGGTATCCCCTCTAGCCTCATATAGATTATTTCCTAGAGTACCTCCTGTACCTGTCTTAGGATCAAATCGATACTTGGTGGTAGCATCATAAGCTGTCTGCATAAAACCTTTGCCAAATATGTCTTTAGAAATTGCATTTAAACGTTTGGAATCTGAAAAAAGAGCTGGTCGGTTTGGTTTTTGACTACCACCAAATACAATAGCAACAAGATTATGGACCCTACCCATTACTGAACCAAAACCACCTCGTCCCATCCAGCCCTCTGAACCAAGATCAAAAGAACCCTTTTTTATATGACGAGAAAGGGCGCCACCAAAACATGTGTAATGTCCAGCAGGGCCAGTGCCTAAGATCCTAAAAGATGCTCCATTAAACTCATCTCTAAAACGCTCAAGTAACTCTTTTTGAAGGCTGTAAGCGCTTTCAGGAATCTTTCCATAAGGAATAATCTTAATCTCACCATCTTTTATAAGTAAAATAGACTTTTCAGCACATCTTCCATGAAGCTCTATGAGGTCAAAACCTGATCTTACTAGCTCAATACTACCACCACCAAGGGTAGAAAGCGTTAGTATACCATTTATAGGAGACCTATATACTGCCACCAAACGCTTTGTACCGGGTAAAAGACCATATATAGGGCCTGCTCCCATGACTGTAATATTGTATTCATCTGGATCCCAATGATATGAAAAATGAGCATAGTGTTTTTTGACTCCGTAGTCTAGTGCTCCAAAATACTCAGAAGGAGAAAGATCAAAAACCTTAAGAGTCTTAAACCTAAGATTGATATTGGCGCCCTTTATCATGGTCAACATGGCCTAACCTCTTTTAGACTTATTACAGTTTAAGGTTAAAAGTGATAAGAAAATACATTTACATACGGTATATATCTTATGTGTTCGGGCTTGGCAGAAAAACTACCTCCAACTCCAAACTCACTATCTCTTAATGCTAACATAGAGATCTGAGGTGTATGAAAACTAACTCCTGTATCACAAGAATAATCAACTAATCCATAATATGGCTGTGTTGAAACTATTATACCATAAATAGTTCCACAAATAACCCCAACAGCAGCACCTTTTAAAATATAGTCCCAGTGATCCTCTGGAGAAGGTCCTAACACCATAATAGCAGCACCAAGTAAGCCGCCAAGAAGACCGCCATATGCAGCAGAATAATATATCTTTTCCATAGAAGGAGGCTGTGCATTTGCCTTAGGGATAGAACTAAAAATACCTACTACAAAAAAACAAAAGGCAATCAACAATACAGAAAATCTCTTTACCATTGTCTGTCGCCCTCCTTTTTTAAAAGTTATTAAAAATAAAAGGGGACACAACAGTGTGTCCCCCCCATTTTTTACCAATATAATTAGCCTAGCTTATGATGCATATTTTTTGGAAAACTCTTCAATCTTAAGAAACTCTTCCATTGCATCAGGGCCAACGCTCTTTTTCTCAATGGCAACCTCAAGCATCTTGTCCTTTACCTCACGAGGTAAAAGCTCGATGCTCTTTGTTGTAGAAGCATCAAACTTTGCCATTGGGAAGCGTTTTAGAATCTCATCTTTCTGCTCTGGGGTAACCCTGAGCTCAAGAACCTTCATACCTGCCAATTTCTCTTTGGCCATATCTGCTAGCCCGGCCTCTTGGAGCTTAGCATATCTTTCCTCATTAATCCATACATTAATGGGATAGGTTTCCTCAGCCATTTTGAACCCTCCTTGAAATTTCGTTAACTTTGACTTCCAAGTATCACTTCAGAACCTCATATATTTTAGTTATTACTAATCAAGCGGTGGAACCTCAAATACTGGCTGTCTCTTCTCGAGATATTCCTCTGTACAGAATGGAGTTCCAAATCCGTATTTATCAGCAGATTCCATAACTGCATCAAAGACCTCTGGTCTCATGATCAAGCGGGTTGGTTTTACACCGTCTTTAATGATAGATCTAATTAGAGTACCACTGAATTTCTGACGCTCTTTGCTGTGGCCGCAAAGACCAGAATAGGTAACCTCAGCACACAGTGGGCAGTACCACCACTCTAATACGCGGATTGGCTTAAGTTTTAGAGCACCCTCTGGTAGATCATCAAATATTCTATGAGCACCATAGGTCTCATAGTAGTCACCAACACCTGCATGGTCACGACCAAACATATGGTGAGTACAACCTAAGTTTGCTCTTAAAATAGCATGGAAAATAGCTTCCTTTGGTCCTGCATAGCGCATATGCCAAAGAGCAATACTTACCATATGAACATCTTCCCTGAAATAACGTCCCTCATGAAGTGCCTGATGTGCAAGAAGGATTGCCTCATCAATGTAGTCACCAGTTCTCTTTGGACCAATAATACAGCTTACTAAAACACCTGTGCCCAAACGTACATTGTCATCTTTATCAACAACAGGAGCATCACCATGGGAGCAGAACCATGCACCCTTCATTAACCACTCATGACCTGTATGGGGAACGTTTCTGGTCTGGTGGGCAACGATTCTTTCCCAACCAAGCTGTGCAAACTTATCACGAAGCTGTTTTGGTGTATAGAAGAATTGATCAAATGGAGAATTAAGCTTAATCTGATTTACTAAGGTGATCTTACCACCAATAAAGCGATCCTTCATTCTGTTTACCATGCGGACACCAGGATGCTTTTCATCTGTGGTACCTAAAACTGCCTGAGAGATCTTGTCTTTTTCATACTCATAGATCTCTTCAACATCTAAGATGGCAAGAGGATTACCGGTATAGGTAAGAAGAATAGTGTCCCCAACCTTAATGCCTTTTTCCTCAATTTCCTTGCTGTCAATGTCAAATACGATAGGAATGGACCAAACAGTGCCGTCTGCTAGGGTCATCTTCTCACACACCGCATCAACATCAGCCTTGCACATAAAGCCTTCAAGCGGTGTGAAGAAACCATAAGCAAGGTCTATGCACTCATAAGCTGCTCTGTTGCTAATTTCAACAGAAGTCAAGCCTTTAATTTTTTCCTTGGCCTCGCTCGGACTCATGACCCTTTCGACAATTTCCTTTCCACCGTGACCAATGTAAGCCATAGTGCACCCCTCCTTAAATTATTTTCGCAGCAAACATAGACCTATGCGACTGGCAAAAGTCATATTATAAGTTTAGAAAACAGTCAAGTATAAATTTAGAAATTTTTAAAGAAAATTCTATTTCTCCTCCTATTTTTGTCTTTCTTCCAAGTTTTATTATAGTTTTTTTGGCTTTTTTAGGTATAGAACAAACCATGCTTTTGAATAAAAATTCAGTAATTTATTAAAAAATGAAACTTTATTCAACTCTATTTTATAACTCTACTACAGCCTAACCTACAGAGTTGATATGAATAAAAATCACGATTATGTTTGTTTAAACTATTAAAAAGGCTTAGGTAAATAACTATGAAATCAAACAAGATAACTATAATCGGTGGAGGGCTTGCAGGTTGTGAGGCAGCTTGGCAGCTTGCTATAAGAAATATTAAAGTAAAACTTTTTGAGATGAAACCTAAAAAGTTCTCCCCTGCACACAAAAGTGATAAATTAGCAGAACTTGTATGCTCTAACTCCCTCAGATCAAACCAACTTCAATCTGCAGTAGGAATACTTAAAGAAGAAATGAGGATGGCTGGCTCTCTTATAATGGAAGCAGCTGATAAAAATAAAGTACCTGCAGGAAAAGCTCTTGCAGTAGATAGGCAGGCCTTTTCATCATACATTACAGATAAAATCCTCTCCCACCCAAATATTGAAGTAATTCGCGAAGAAGTCAGTTTTGTCCCTAATGAAGGAATTACTGTAATTGCTACAGGACCTCTAACGTCTAATGCGCTATCTGAATCTTTAAAAAAGATAATAGGTGAAGACTATCTACACTTTTATGATGCAATTGCACCTATTGTATTAGCAGAATCTATAAATATGAATATTGCCTTTAGGGGATCTAGATATGAACAAGGAGATAATAGAGAAGGGGATTATATAAATTGTCCTTTAACAGAGGAAGAATATAAAAGATTTATAACAGAGTTATTAAATGCCAAAAAAGTACCATTAAAAGACTTTGAAAAAGCAGTGTATTTTGAAGGCTGCCTTCCAATTGAGGTTATGGCGCAAAGAGGTCTTAATACCCTCCGCTTTGGTCCTATGAAACCTGTTGGATTAATAGATCCTAGAACGGGTAAAACTCCCTATGCAGTAGTCCAACTTAGAATGGAAGATAAAGAAGGCACCATGTACAATATGGTTGGATTTCAGACAAAACTCACCTATCCAGAACAAAAAAGGGTATTTAGGCTAATCCCTGGGCTAGAAAATGCTGAATTTGTACGTCTTGGAAGCATACATCGAAATACATTTGTGTGTGCCCCAAAGGTGATCGACAACACACTAAGACTAAAAAAGAAATCCAATATATTTTTGGCAGGACAAATAAGCGGTGTAGAAGGCTATGTAGAATCCACTGCTATGGGACTTATAGTAGCTTTAAATATTTGGCAGATACTAACTGGTAAAAAACCTCTTATCCCTCCTAATACTACTGCACATGGAGCCTTGATCTTTCATATATCAAGTGCTAATCCTAAAAATTTTCAGCCCATGAATGTAAACTTTGGCCTATTTAAACCAGCAGAGAAAAAAATCCCCAAAAAAGATAGGGCAAATTTTTATGCCAAAAGAGCAATAGAGGACTGGAGCAGATATCTCCATTCATTAGGTATATTAAACTAATAATCCTAATTTAATAAATCTATTAAGAAAACCCTAATCCTGTCGATATAAAGAGATAGATATTGTTTGGCAGGAGGATTCTATGTCTAAAAGAGTTAAAAATATTGTGTTAATTATATTTTCAGTAGTAGTTTTATCATCTTGTTATGCTATTTCTCCAAAGACAAAAACAGCTACTGTACAATCCAAGCCCCTTACTAAAACTACAAAAAAACTCTGTTACCATCCACCTAAAAAAATAGTTAGAGTCAAAAAGACTCCCTCAACACTAGTCAAAACAAAGATAGCAAATAAAAAACCTGCTGCTATCGTTCTAAGTGAGCAAATAGAAAAACTAGCTAAAATGTTATACAAACAATTGCCCAAAGATAGTGCTAGAGGACCAATTATTGTAACAACATTTGTAGATCTAAACAATTTTTATAAGACATGCCCTCTTGGAAGACTTTTGACTGAAGAGCTAATAGGAGACCTTCAACGACTTGGGCTCGATATTATAGAGATGAGAAGGAGTAATGCCATTTTTGTAAAACAACGCTTTGGAGAATTTGCTCTTTCAAGGGATGTAAACCAACTAGCTAAAAAATGGCAGGTAAGATACATTTTAGTTGGAACCTATTTTGAAAAAGGAGGATTTTTAATAATAAACGCAAGGCTAGTATCAAAAAATGGAAATGAGATTATATCCTCAGCTTCTACTATAATTAATGTAGATCCCTATATTGCAAGTCTACTTACACCAACTACAACTTCTAATATGGAACCTATAACAAGTATTCCAGTTAAATCATTAGATTCTATTAATCAAAAAGACTCCAATATAATAATAAAATTACATCCAGTAAATAACTAGTCTCATAAAGTTACATCCTAGAGGATCGATTATGAAACAGATGAAAGTAATAATTCTATTTTTATTACTTTTATCTATGCTTGCTTATACATGTAACAATTCTTATTCATCATGGATACGAACTCCTAAATCACAGGCTACTATTACAACGGTTGATTTTAAAGATTGGGCAGACATTCTAGTTAATAAATTAGTTAAAAATTTAATGCCTAAAAAACTCTCTGAATATCCATGCATAATTACCACAATAGTAAATATAAACAATTTGGAACAAAGTTGCCCATTTAGTAGAGAACTTACTGAAGCAATTAGAACCGCCTTATTTAAAAAAAAGGCTAATATTATAGAAGTCATGGCTGCAAAGTATCTTTTAGTCTCACCAGGGAAAGGAACTTTTCTTTTAAGCAGAAATGCTAAACTAATAACCTCTACAGTAAAAGCACGTGCAATCCTTGTAGGTACCTACTTGGTAGGTACAAATACTGTTACAATAAACCTCAGACTAATAGGTGCAAAAAGCCATAAAATAATATCTGTGGCAAGCCTTACAATAGATAAAACACCAGCGTTAAAAGAATTATTAAAAAATGAACCATTATCAAATATATCTGGATATGAAACACTACCTTTTAACTAAAATTTTAATAGTAACTCTTATAACTCTATTAGTATTTGGATGTAGTCCTAAGTATAACAATTATAGAGTACCACCTCAAATAAGCATGCAAGTTTTTATAAAGCCTTTATCCCATCAATATAATAAGTTATGTGCATTATTACTTCCTCCTAAGCTCCCTCAAAGGGACTTAACTGTAGAAGAGACTCAAAAATGGCAGATGGCATATGCGAGAATAATCCAGCAGTGCTTGCTTCAAACAAGAGCCTTTTATGTAGTAGAATTACAAGATCCTGATACTGATATAAAAAAAGCTATAGAGGAAGCTAATTTATGGCATTTAAATTGTGTTATTGTTCCAACTATAACTAAAATGTTAGCTCCTACAGATACATCAGGTGGAGTTTTAATATTAAAATTTAAAGTTATATCTACTAAAACCCAAACAGTTCTATGGGCTATTACTGCTCAAGCAATACTCTCTCCCCAACCATATGAAGACTTTATCTTTTGGCACCAACCATTTAAACCAGCAACTGATATAACCCAAGCTCTATCAATTTTAACAAGAGATATAGCAATGGTAATTAAAAATGACTAATTGGTTTAGAGAAATTTATCAAAATTATATTTACAAAAATGTAACTTTCCTATAGTATCCACTTCAAATTAGAATTAAATAAGATTTAAGATATCATGATAACTTTTCTAAAAAAATCTACTATAATACTAATTCTTGTACTACTAGTGTTTGGCTTAGAATCTTGTAGTTTTTTACTATCCAGATATATTAAGCCCCAAAAAAGAATTAAAAAAGAAGGACCTGCTATTTATATAAGTTCAAATTTCAACCTACTAATCAATAAAAGAGTTTTAATATTTCCTGTACGTGTTGGGCCTAATTCTGGAGAACTAGGTTTTGATATGTCAAATTATATAAAACAATGCATAAAAAAATGGAGACTATTTTCAAAGCTAGATGTTTGTTCCTTTAGTTATGACAATATATTTACTGCTATCAATAAGGCTAAAGAACTTGGTTACCCATATATAATTTGGTTAGATTGTTCAATATTATTACCTCCTGGAGTAAATCCAAATGAACCAGGAGAAATAAAGATGACATTTAGAATTATTGATACTCAAACCCAAAATACCTGTTGGTATATTGAAGAAAAGATATTTTGGTTTAATGACTATAATGCATGGGTGATAAATGATACATCTCAAGCCTTGCCCTTAGCTATAAAAACAATGTTAAATATTATGTGTAATGATTGGCACAAGGTAATAATTCCTAACATTCAAAACAAAAATAAAAAAGCGGGTCTTATCTCCCGCTTTTTATTAAAATTCTCTCCAACACTATCTCCTATATCATAGGTAATGACGACGCATAAATTTTTCTAATCTATCATAGGCTTCATTTAATATATCTTCTGGAGGTAAAAATACTATTCTCATATGTGGGGTCTTGGGAAGCTCTCCAAAACCTCCACCATGCACAGCCACAACACCTGTTTCTTTTATCAATTTTATAACAAAATCCTTATCAGGCTCGTTTATATCCAACCTTGGAAAAGCATAAAATGCACCATTTGGTTTTTGACAACTTATGCGTGGAATAGCATTTAGTCTTTCAACAGTAAGATCCCTTCGTCTCCTAAGCTTTTCTATAGTATCTTTTATATGTTCTTGATTGCCATTAAGTGCCTTTGGTATAGCAAACTGTTTTGGATGAGAGGCACAAAGTCTTGCACGTGCAAGTTTCTTCATTGCCTCTGTGTAATCTTTAACAATATCAGGATCACCACTAATTATTGCCCAACCAACCCTAAAACCAGGTGCTAAGTAACACTTAGACAGACCATTAAAAGTAACTACAGGGACTTCTTTATCTAAAGATGCTGGACTTATGTGAGGAGCTCCGTTTAAGATCAGTTTGTCATATATTTCATCACTAAGAATTACTAAATTATGTTCTTTAGCAAGCTCTACCACCTGTCTCAATGTCTCCTCACTATACACAGCACCAGTAGGATTATTAGGATTTATAAGGACTATAGCTCGCGTCTTTTCATCAATTTGACTTGCCATATGATCTATATCTGGCTGCCAACCATTTTCTTCATCTAAAATATAAGGTCTAGGCTCTCCAACCAAACGAGCAAGAAGGGCGTTATAGAGAGGATAGCCAGGAGATGGTACTAAAACATTCTCTCCACTATTTACAAGAGCAGATAAAGCAAAATCTATAGCTTCACTTGCCCCTGTAGTAATTAATACTTCATAAGGTTCTATACCTTTTTTTCGTGCTTCTTTTTTTATTGCCTCTATTGATTCAGGCACACCTTTAGAGTCAGAATACCCTGTATAGTGCTCAAGCATTGCCTTATAAGTCGCCTCAATCATATGAAGCGGTGTTCTAAAATCATATTGAATCGGATCTCCTATATTTAAATAAATGAGATCCCCACCCTGATCCTTACGCCTTTGAGCTACACATACTATATCTCTAATGGCGTAAGCAATCCTATCAGTACGTTTTGAAGGAATAATCTTTTTAAGAGTGCCCATTTTTATGCCCTGCCCTTGCTTATTTAAGCTTTAATTACTAATTAAAATTTCAGAATTCACCCAACTGCCTTTATTGTCAATATATTTTTTATAGATTCTTTAATAATATTTATTAATCTATTCGGTCAAAATTCCATTTTTTACTATGGTGATCTTGACCTAAAAAAAATGTCAACCAAGAAGACTTTCTATATAAAGACCAATCCCTTGGTAAAATAGGATCTGATGACAAAAAATCGATTTTATTCATAACTTTTAGTCTTTCATAAACACTTACATAAAAACACTTACGTCTTTGTGGCCAAACCTCACACCATCCATCAATACTTCCACCACAAGGACCATTCAACATAAACTTAGCACATCTGAACTGCGGACACAAAAAAGCAAGTTCATCAAGGGCACAATCTCCACATCTTTGACAACCATAAAGGGCACCTTTAACCTGATGCTCAAACCAAGTAAAAGCCTCTTCAAAAGAAGAATCTTGTATTGAGCGACAAAGTCGAACCATTACATTAAATAATGGAGACTTTGGCTCAAATAATAAATAATGTATAAACCTATTTATAAAAAGGTCAACCCTAGAAATCAACCCTAGACTTGCTGGAGTAATAGGAGAAGGTATATTTTGATTTAATTTAGTATTCCTGTCTTCTAAAAAATACCAAAAATCCCAGTAATCTGGATATAAAAATTCTGGGATTAGCTCCCTCCACTTTGGCATAAGCCTTTTGGCTTCATCAATTATCCATATTACATCACTATATGTAAGGGCGGGACCAGATATATGAACCCCTTCATAACCAATTGCCATAAGGAGTGCAATCTGTTTAGCAGCTCTTTCAAGCCTCGCCTTTTTCCCCTTATCTTGGGAGTTAGATTCTATTTCTATCTTTCTCATAAGCGAGTCAGGCAGTATACAACCAGGTACCTTACCCGCATTAAGTAGCCTAGCAAGAGGAGCATTAGGAATCATAACAGTTCCTAAAAGGGGGAGTCTATAACCTTTTACCTTTAGAAAACGCCTGGCTTCATCATGCTTTCTTATATCAAATCCCATCTGAGTTATAGCAAAAAGAGCTCCTGCTCTAATCTTTCTTTCTAACTTTAGATATTGAGGTATAAGTTCTGCCTCTAATCTCTTAAATGGAGAAAATACACAACCAGCAAAAAAATTCATTGGACGAAGTCGTTGTCCACCACTATCCACTTTATCTAATACAATACCTCTTTTGACCGCACTTATAAATAACAATAGTTGGACAGAATCTATATCAAAAACAGGTTTTGCCTGTCCTTTAAATCCATATCTTGGATAATCTCCAGACATTACTAAAAGATTTCTAAGACTGTATCTGTCTAATTCACACAAATGACTTTCTATTTGGTTTCTATTTTTGTCTTTACATGAGAAATGTATTATTGGCTCTATACCCATTGAAACTACTTCTCTTCCCAAAACCCCTGGAGATAGAGCTGGATTCCCCCCTGCATTTTCTGTAATACTAAGGGCATGAAGCCTTTTATCTTTTGCAGCATCATGAGCAAAATTTAAGATTCTATTGTAAACTCTGCCCTTTGCAAGCCTTCCTGGAACTAACTCAAATGTAGTTACAAAATACTTTGTTGGTGGAAGTGCTCCTGGCCAACTTCCACTCTCTACCCTATTTTCTAATGCCTTTTGAAGACTTAAAGCAAATCTAGTAATTCCAATAGGATTCATATAAATAAATTTCCTTAACTAGTTACTACGAAGCCTTCTTTTATCTCCTACTCTTATAGTGATCTTTTGAGAATCAAAATACTCTAAAAGAGGAATTAGATATTTTCTTGATACCCCCCCTGTAAGCTCTCTAAACTCTGGAACCCCTATCTCTTGGTGGGATTTAAGATACGAAATTAATTTGTTTTTTATTGCCTCTAGGGCATCTTTATGGATATATAATCCTTCCTTTAGCTTTATAAGAACACCTTTTCTTAAAAGAAGTCCAGTTATCTTTTTAATCTCAGGAAGTTCTTTGCCAAAATGTTTTAGGAGTTCCTTTTCTAAAGGGGGCTTAAGTGCTGAATTCTTATAAAGCTGTTCTATATCTCCATAGAGCTTTTTATCACTAGAGCTTAACTTTGGGCTAAATCCCTTTATCCTTAAGAGCTCTTTTTCTCTTTCTAATTCTTTAGTAAGTAAGGCATCTAATAAAAATGAAAATAACTTAACATCTCTAATATCTTGTTCTAGTTTACTTCTTAACTCTTCTTTATCCATCCCTAATTCTAAAGGGTTTTGCCTATGATAATCCTTTAATAGATTAAGTATCTTAGATTTTAACTCTTCTATAATCTGGGTTGAAAAATATCTTCCTAGTTCATTTATAAACAAAACCTTTTCTTCTTTTATAAGTTTTTCTAAAATACTATCTAATCTATCTGCCCAAAGCCCAGACCTAAGTGCAATGTCATTTATAGTAAGACCATTTAATGAGTTAGAAAGATGATAATAAATAACTTCTTCATCTGTCATACTGCTCAAAAGTGCTAGTTCTTCCCAGTGCCCCTTTTTAGAACGTTTTCTCTTTTTAGGAATTGGATTTAAAACTACACCACCACCAATAGTACGAATTGGAGAATAACTTCTTAATACATATCTATCTCCCCTCAGTACTGCTATTGGACGCTCAAGACGTATCTGAACACAAATACTGTCCCCAGGCTCTATTTGATCCTTTGGAAAGAATAAATGTCCTAATACCTCAGATGTGCCAATATGAAGCCTTACAGGACTCTTATATCTCAGGGGGCGATCCGCACTTTTAAGATATTTAAATTCTAGGTCTAAAAGATAACTAGGCCTTAAAGTATTAGGTGTTGCAACAACATCTCCCCTTTCTATTTCGTCTTTTTCTACACCTTGAAGATTAAGGGCTGTTCTAAATCCACTTTGTACTTCATCTAAATCCTGCCCATGAACTTGAATATTTCTAACCTTTGCCTTAACACCTTTAGGGTATATAACAACTGAATCTGCCTTTTTAATACTTCCAGAAATACCTGTGCCTGTAACAACTGTACCAAATCCCTTTATTGTAAAAACCCTATCTATAGGTAATCTAAATGGACCGCTAGAGGTCTTTCTTTCTATTTGCTTTACAATGTCTTCTATAGCTAATCTTAAAGTATCTATGCCCTCCCCTGTTAAAGATGATACAGGTATAATTGGAGCATCTTTAAGAAATGTATCTTTTACAAAGCTTTCAATGTCTTCTTTAACTAACTCTAACCAGTCTCCCTCCACCATATCTATTTTAGTAATGGCAATAAGACCATTTCTGATACCCAAAAGCTCACATATCTCAAGATGTTCTTCCGTCTGGGGCATAATTCCTTCATCTGCTGCAATTACCATTAAAACAAGATCAATCCCACTTGCCCCTGCAACCATATTTTTCACAAAGCGCTCATGTCCAGGAACATCTACAATACCTACTATCAAATCATTAGAAAGCTTAAGGTGAGCAAACCCCAACTCTATTGTGATACCACGTTCTTTCTCTTCTTTAAGCCTGTCTGTATCTATACCAGT
The DNA here is from genome assembly GCA_964578585.1 of uncultured Desulfobacterales bacterium. Lineage (GTDB taxonomy): Bacteria > Desulfobacterota > Dissulfuribacteria > Dissulfuribacterales > JAMONC01 > JAMONC01. Next base: position 17,303 of record CAZODM010000035.1, read on the forward strand.
TAGCGCTTTTACAAGGGCAGTTTTACCATGATCTATATGCCCTGCTGTACCTAGAATAATTCCTTTGTAAGACATCTTCTAATCCTAGAAAGAAAAAATACTACTCACTTTTTAATTAAAAATTTTAAAAGAAATAAAAAAATAAAGTCCTTTAAGAGATCTTAGTGCCAGGTTCTGCCGGAGTTAAAACACTGGTAAGATGTATCCCCTCTTTATCCTTTGCAACGAGTAACATCCCATAAGACATTATACCACGAAGTTTTACAGGTTTTAAGTTAGAAACTACAATTACTTGCTTTCCAATTAATTCCTTGGGATTATCAAATGCCTCAGCAATGCCTGCAACAATAGTCCTTTCATCAGGACACTTAACTGTAAGCTTTAAAAGCCTATCCGCATTAGGATGTTTTTCTGCATCTACTATTTGAGCTACTCTTAAATCTACCTTCTGAAAAAGAGAAATATCAATCAACTCTTCATCTTTCTTATCTGACTTTTCTTCCATCTTTTTATCTTCCTTTCTACTTACGCTTTCTTTCTTTTTATCCTTTTTACTTTCTCCTTTTTCCTCTAGCTTCATCCTTGGGAATAATGGCTTTATCTTGCTCACTTTTATACCAACAGGTAAAAGTTGCCAATATTTAAGATTCTTAGCTAAAATTTCAGACTTATCTAATCCCAAAGCAGAAAATATCTTCTCTGAAGTCTCTGGCATAACAGGATAAATATAAATAGCTATAAACCTTAAAGACTCTAGCATTACATAAAGCACTGTATCTAAACGAACTGAATTTGAATCAGCTTTAAAAAGACTCCAAGGGGCAACAGTATCTATATATTTATTAACCTGATTTATAAACTCCCAAATGCTTGCAAGTGCTCGATGAAAACTAAATTCTTCCATTAACTTAAGCCACTGTTCTTTAAGAGACAGGGCAGATGAGAGAAGCTTTCTATCTATCTCTTCATAATCATGAGGAGAAGGTACGATTCCATTTCTATATTTATAGAGCATTGTAATAATTCTACTTACAAGATTACCAAGATCATTTGCAAGATCAGCATTCACTCTAATAGTCATTGCCTTTTGACTAAAAGATGCATCGAGTCCAAATGCCATCTCTCTTAAAAGACAATATCTTGTTGCATCTACCCCAAAGGTATGGACTAAATCCTGGGGTCTTATTACATTTCCAAGACTCTTTGACATCTTTTGATCTTTTATCTGCCAATAGCCATGTACATGTATTCTTTTTGGTGGATCAAGACCTATTGCCTTTAACATACAAGGCCAATAAATAGCATGGGGCTTTAATATATCCTTTGCAATTACATGTTCTACTACAGGCCATCTCTTTTTAAACTCATCTCCTTCTGGGTATCCAATAGCAGTTAAATAGTTTATAAGAGCATCAAACCATACATATGTTACAAAGTTTTCATCAAATGGAAGCGGTATCCCCCATGTAAGCCTTGAAGTAGGTCTTGATATACAAAGATCCTCAAGAGGTTCTTTTAAAAAAGATAAAACCTCATTCCTATAACGTTCAGGTGTAATAAAATCAGGATTCTTATTTATATGATCAATAAGCCAGTCTTGATATTTGCTCATTAAAAAGAAATAATTCTTTTCTTTAAGCCTTACAGGCTCTGTACCATGGTCTGGACATTTACCATCTACCAACTCTCTTTCCATATAAAATCTTTCGCATCCAAAACAATAAAGTCCTTCATATTCTCTAAATGCAATATCTCCTTTTTCATATACCTTGTTTAATATATATTGAACTGTTTTTATATGTTCAGGATCTGTAGTTCTTATAAAATAATCAGGTCTTATATTTAAAATAGGCCAAGCCTCTTTAAACATCTTACTTATCTTATCTACATACTCCTTAGGCTTTAATCCAACTTTTTGAGCAGCTTGGACAATTTTATCTCCATGTTCATCTGTACCTGTTAAAAAGAAACTGTCTTGCCCACACATCTTGTGAAAACGGTTCTCTACATCAGCAACAAGAGTAGTATAGGCATGTCCAAGATGAGGTTCTGCATTTACATAGTATATAGGTGTAGTTATATAAAAATACTTCTTCATCTCCTTTTTGGCCTCTCCTTTTTAGTAGATCTTAGCCTTCTGCTGGCCCTTTGCCCTCCCCTTTTATCATATTGTCTTTGAGATCTAGAGGTTCTATACCCTCCTCTAGAATGTTCTTCATTATATCTTCTTGTCTTTCTTGTCTTTTTTCTTTTACTATGAGAACGAACTTTTGTTTTAATAGAAGAGTCTTTATTTTTTAACTCTTCTGAATAAGTATTATCTTCTATAACTTCTTTTTCTTCTTCAGACTCATCTTGAACTTGTTCTAATAGTTGTTGCTCTCTCTCCTCTTTTTCCTTGTATTCTTTTTCATCAAATTCAGAATCTGCAACTCCATTGCTGTCTTGACCATCTTCTTCTATAAAATGAAGATCATCTGAATCTTCATATTCTAATTCAATATAAGAAATATTATCACTAAAATCTTCGTGTCGTGAAAGTCTATCAAGAAGCTCTTTATTAGAAATTATATCTTCATGTTCTTGATCAAATTGATCTTCTTCTTTGATAACAGCGGAATCTTGACTTTTGTCTAATTCTTTTTCTTTATCTGCTCCTTTAGATTCTAGATACTGCTCTAATTCTTTTAAACTAAATTCACGTCTTGCTCCATCAGAAAAAGCAACTGTAACTGTTCCCAAGATAATATTTTGATTAATAACCTTACCTTCTCCTGCAGGAGTATCACAGGACTTACCTAATGAAGGAAGCCCTTGTTTTAAATCTAAATAAGTATCATATTCGTAAGTCAAACAACAAAGAAGCCTACCACATATTCCTGATATCTTACTGGGATTTAATGGTAAATTTTGGGCTTTCGCCATTTTAATAGAAATAGGATCAAAAGACTTTAAAAATGTAGAACAACAAAGCTCTCTACCACAACAACCAATACCACCAAGCATCTTAGCTTCATGACGTACACCAATCTGACGCATCTCTATACGAGTTCTAAGTGCCCTTACAAGCTTTTTAACAAGCTCTCTAAAGTCAACCCTCTGCTCTGCTACATAGTAAAAAATGACCTTGCTACCATCAAAAAATCTCTCTACTACTACAAGTTTCATAGAGAGACCAAGCTCTTTTATAAACTCATCACATATCTTCCATGCGTCTTTCTCTTTTTCTAGATTTCTATAATATTGTTCAATTTCTTGGGTACTAGCAAGACGTTCTATCTTAGGTACATCTATATTGGCAGGAAACAAAAGAGGCACAACCCGTCCTGCTATACGGCCTACTTCAATTCCATGATCCGTAGGAAAGACTACCCATTCTCCATCGCTTACTTCAATATCTCCTGCATCATAGTGAAGAGGAGCCCACTCACTACGTCTTTTAACTGCAACAATCCTTACCTTTTTTACCT
>CAZODM010000036.1:0-20020 GCA_964578585.1 uncultured Desulfobacterales bacterium
TAGCTTGAAAATGGCATATTAAAACTTTTTGTCAAGTAATAATTAAAGTTTAAAAAACTTTAGATTTAGGGTTTTAAGAAATTTAAGTAATTAAATTTTTCTCTAAAAAAGAAAAAGAAACTAAATATGTCAAAACTATAGCATATAAATCCTTACATATCCCAAATCTAAAAATAAAATATAGGTCTAAAATAAAGTTGAATAAGGTTGGAGATTAGATTATTTATTAATAATTTTAATTTCTTTGATTATAAATGTAAATGGTTAGCAGGATTAATAAAATAATAAGCTTAAGCTATATTTTTTATCTTCTTTGATAGAATATAAGCAAAATCTTCTGGATAATGTCCACATATCCATCTTAGTTGCCATTCACTAAAACTACCTGGGGAAATAGGATTTTTAGGTAATAAATAATAAAGAAGGTGCTGATCTTGATCTATATTATCTATACGTTTAGAAGCCTCACAGCACGTGACCATTCTTGCTCCTATTTCATAAAGCCCCCGTATTGCTAGAAAAAGTGCTTTATCAAGACTTATTCTTGTTTCACTGTCAGCTTCCAGAATATTACCTACAGGCTTAGTGGTAACAATATGAACTTCACTTTGAAATCTTTGAGCTTTTGGCACATATATTATGACATTTTTATCTTCATATACAATTAATGAATTTCTTTTAGAACTATTTATATTATTTGTCCTTTTGTTGTTTTTTATAGCTTTAATCAAAGCATCAAAAAAATTAGTATTATAATACATCTTAAATTCTTTACAAAACTGGGCTATCAAATCTCCAACTGCATATGAAGCTATAGTTTTGTTAGTTCCTCCTATTGCCCTAATCTCTCGTGGTATTAAAGCAAACTGCTGATGGATCTGTTGATGAGATGCATGAAGTCTAAAGCCTGTAGGAGTAAACCCAAAACCGTAATTCCAGCCCCAAAGTGTAGCATTAAACTTTAAATATTCACCTTTAGAAGACAAAAATTTTACTCTTTTTAAGATAGATAATCGTAATTTTTCAAGTTCATCCTCGTTTAAAAAATGCCTTTTAAATTCTATCCCCAATAGCTCTGCTAATCTTATATATGTGCGTTGGTAATATAAATGACGAAGTCCCTTTATATCATTAAAACTTAAGGATTTTGCGCTATATCGAATTGAATTATGAGCCATGTTAGAAGCATAGTGTCCCCATGCAATATAGCTATTTGTCCTTAGATACTCAAAAATATTGCTATGTTCATCAAAATAATCTCCGACAATAGGACTTGTTCCTTGGACTCCTGGATTTAGTACCATTACCTTTTTATATGAATCAGGTAGGTATGGATTATTAGCCACTGCCTCAAAAAGATCATGATCATAGATTATTGGACTTAATTTATTACCTGTTTTTTTATAACTTATTCCTGTTGGAATATTAGAATTAGAAGAAAATTCAAGTTTACAAGTTAATTTTGCAATTTCACAGAGTAATTTTTCATCTTTACAACATATAGCAATTGTCAATAAAATGGCTCTTGGCAAGTCTTTTAAACTATAACCATCTTTTCCAGTTATAAGATCTTTTATAAGCTTCCAGTTATCTTTAAAGATCGAATCTGTTTTAGGTAAGAGGCTGATTTCTTCTGGTGTGATAGATAGCTTATCTGCTTTATCCTTTAGGACAAAACTTGTACCCCAAAAAGGAAATGCATTAGGGATTTCATATACAGCTTGGGCATCTTTTACATTTATAATATGTTCAGAAGGGAAATTGATTTCGTTTGTTATAGTTTCTCCATCAATGCAATGTCCAAGAGGAAAAATAAAATCTCTTCTTCTAATATTAATTACACTATAACTTGGGTTATGAATACCCCAAACAAAAAAACCTTTAGGATCTACCCCACTTCTTATTGTTTCCATAATTATATAGTTAAAGAAGACCTCCTTCTTCTACCTTTTCCCATAACAAGCCCAATTAGCCAACCAATCAATAATACAGCAGCACCTGCTAAAAACCACTTTATTCTGTCATTGTTTTTTAAGTGATTATTTTGGGTCTCTAGAGCTACAATTTGTTGCTTTGCCTGTTGCAATTCTTTTTGACTAGTCTCATAAGCTTTTCTTAGACTTATGACATTAGAGGCATCGTGCTTTAACTGCTCATATAAAGTTGATATATAATCAAGTTTATTTTTAAGGGTCTTGTTTTGTGTTAAAGTAACTTTTAATTTATTTTGGATATCTGAAAGGTTCTTTTGTGCATTTAAAAGTTTAGAGGTGAGTTCCTGGTTTTGTTTTTTAAGACGAGCTATTTGTTGTCTTAAAGGAATCTCTTTAGAAAGGTATCTTTTTAATACCCATCCTTGTTTACCATTTTGTAATCTAACATATGCCCAATTTCCATTAGTTTTTAGCAATGTTACTTTAGTACCATCCTTTAATATAGCAATAATTCTGTATTGAAATCCTTGTCCTGTTCTTACCGGAAGAGCATTTCTAGGGGTAACATACATAGTAACAGGATTTAAGCCTTGAGTACTATTACTTGAAAATACATTATTCGCATGGGTTGCATTGTATGCTTCTTGTGCAACTGAATGATTACAAGCTATAAGTAAAATAATTGTTGTAAATATTAAAACTGAATTAATCAATTTCACTTTTTCACCCCAAGTGTTTCATTTTTATAGGCTTATCTTAAAACAAGAAAGCCTATCTTGAAGAATATGTAACAATTAGAGAGTTACTTAGCAATCAAAAATGCATCTAAAAAACCTTGTACCTCAAGTTGATGTTTAAATTTTTGAGCTAGTTTATAATTATGAGATGCAAATATCTGGACTCTAAACAAACAGCCAATACTAGTTAAGGCCTTATTAATTCTAACAAATCGTTTATATCTTCTTTCTAGATATCTTTTTAACCTGACAGCTCTTTTATAACTTCTAAATGCTCCTACTTGAACAAAGAAATTACCTACATTAAAGTTGGGATGCGATTTATATACAATAGTCCCATCTATTTTATTAGCTTCTCCAAGCGCAACTATTCTAACAGGAGTAGTACCTGTTTTTAACATATCGAGTTTTTTGGCCGCGGCATAACTTAAATCTATAATACGCCCTTTAACAAAAGGTCCTCTATCATTTATTCGAACTACCACATGTTTACCATTTTTTAAATTTGTAACCTCTACCATTGTATTGATAGGTAGAGTTTTATGTGCAGCAGTATAGGCATACATATTATATTGTTCCCCACTTGCAGTTTTTCTACCATGAAAATGCCATCCATACCAAGATGCATACCCTGTTTGAACAAATCCTTGTGAGCTTGGAAGAGGATAATATACGTGACCATTTACTACATAAGGCCTTTGTGTGGATTTATATTTATAATGAGTATAATTCTTAACGTTTTGTGGGACTATTTGATATTTTGTTTGAACAGGATGGGGTAGGCTACAACAATTCAATAAAAAGAGAAAAAATAAAATGCTATACTTTAAATTTTTTATTAAATCTTTCATATAATTGATATTAAGATATACTATATATTTTTATTTTCAAGGCATTCTCCTATAATAATTATTGTGATTAAAAACTAAAATAGTTTTTAAGAAAGCAATGAGCTTCCTCCTTGAACAAGGGTCATATGGAATGGTTTTTTTGCCTTAGAGATATCGTCTGATTTTGCCGCTATATTCTCTACTTCTCGTTTAAGATTATTAAATTCCTTTTCATCATAGGGGATTTCTTTTGAAAATGAAGGATCAAGAGTCCTTTCAGGACTAAACCTTTGGATTGTAAGCTTACTCCCATCTCCTCTTAATTCATAAGCCCACTGTTTTATAAGATCTGGTGGATGAAGGCGAGGAAGTACTGTCATACGAAACTCATGTTCTATCCCTTTTGTTTTAAGGAGCTTAATTGAGGCTTTTATCCTTTCAATATCTATATTTTTACCTACACAAATGCTGTATTTCTCTTCATCTAATATAGTTTTTACATCCATTGAAACAAAATCAATTATCCTTTTATCTAACAAGTGCTCTAATACTTCGGGCTTATACCCATTAGTATCTAGCTTTACTAGAAAACCGCTGCTCTTTAACTTGCTTATAAGCTGTTCTAAACCCGTATAACAAGTAGGTTCTCCACCTGTTATACAAATAGCTTCAATCCAGGGCTTTAAGCCTTTTAATTTTTTAAGTACTTCATCAAATGGCCATGTCTGAAGCTTATTAGGACTAAGAACTAATTCATAGTTATGACAAAAGGGGCATCTAAAATTACAACCAGCCAAAAAGATTGTTGAACACATCTTTCCCTTCCAATCCAAGAAAGATGTTTCTATAAGTCCTTTTATAGGTGGAGAAAATTCTTCAGACATGACCTTTTCCTTTACTTTTTAAATGTTTAAAGAGCAAGTCCCATCCTGACATGTAATACTAGAAGCAGAGCCTTTCTCCTCTATTGTCTGTACAATATCTTTATTATCATTAGGCTCTTTACCTGTTAGCCTTTTTATAAGTATATCCTTAGCCCTTTTAGCTAATATGGAAACAATCTCTTCTATATCTGTTACGACTGTTCCATCATCACAAACAAGTATTGGGAGAGACTGCCTTGCCTGATCTACTAATCCATACCATGCAAGCTCTGCTAATGCTTCAGCATTCTCACTTGTAAGTATTACCTCTTTTATATCAAGAGATTCAAGTATAAAAACATCCCTTATCTCTCTGCACCTTGAACACTGATGAGTGGTAAAAAGTATCATATTGTAAGTACTCCTCTCTCTTTTTATCATAACTGAAAACGTAAATTATTCTTGACTTAAAAATCCAGGATTTCTGTATCTATCTTTAAGCTCACCAATCTTTCCCTTATTCCAACTAGATATCTTTGTGAAATAACCTGTAATCCTAGTAATTCCTTCTATCTTATCAGATCCACAATATGGACAGTTTTCATGAAGTCCTCTAGCAGTCTTTCCACAAGTCTCACAAGTAGTAAACTCTGGAGAAAATGCCACTTGATCATTATGTGTATATTTAAATATCTTTTTTACAAATTCTGCCAAAGCTCCCTTATCTGGCTGGGCTTCACCTAGCCATATATGAGTAAGGGCACCTGCTTCAATAAGTGGATGGAAAAGTCCTTCAAGCCTTACTCTATCTATTGCATTTACAGGAGCTCCTACATTAAAGAGAGTAGAGTTAGTATAATAAACTTCCCCTAATTCTTGGCTGCCCCTTACAATAGACTTACTCTCAGGATATTGCTCCAGATCTAAACGTGCAAATCTATGCGCAGTACTTTCTGCAGGAGTCTGCTCAAGCACAAACTTCATCTTTTCTCTTTTTGCATATCTGTCTGCTACAAGCTTCATATGAGCAATTACCTTTAAGCCAAACTTCATTGCTTCCTCAGATTCATGAAGCTCCTGTCCTAAATGAGCATATACCATCTCATTTAACCCAGTCATACCGATTAAGTAAGATACTCTATGCATCCTTAAATAGGCTTGACCATCAAGAGACATGGTAAGAAGTCCAAGAGGACCTTGATTTTTATATGAGAGAAGCTTTTCTATAAATGCCTTCTTTTCCTTATGAGCCTTTACCGCAAGCTCAATCCTATCTGTTAAAAGCTGGAATAACCTTGTATCATCTCCTCCTGCTTCATAGGCTATACGAGGAAGATTAATAGTCACATTTTGTAAGGCGCAATAACGCATTCTCCAAGGCTCTTTTGCGTCTTGTAGATCAGATTCTTCAAGTTTAAAAGATAGCCTACAGCACTCAGATATCTTAGCTGTCTCTCCTCTGTCAAACACAAAATAAGTGTTTCCTTTTATACTTGCTACCTCGCATATATGACGTAAAAATTCTTCATGCCCGGGGGTCTTAAAGAATTTCTCTGTTATATGTACAAGTGGCTTTGGGAAGAAAAATGGCCTCCCACAAGCATCTCCTTCTTTATAAACATCAAATAAAGCCCATGCAAAACGCTGAGCCTGCTCTTGATATTCTCCGTATGTCTTACCAGTGAATTCTCCACCAGGGCCTATTGCAGGCACGTTTTCAAAGTGTTTTGGAACCTCCCAATAGAGATTGATATCAGAAAATATTGCCTGCCCCCCTCTTGCTACTGCCTGTTGGGAGTACTCAAATATGAGCATCTGGGCAAGCTGTTCTACCTGACTATCTGAAAGCTCTTCGAGATAAGGTGCAAAAAATAGATTTACAGCATCCCAGCCAATTGCCCCGGCAAAATGACACTGAAGAGCAGCAGAAAATTTAACCATATGTGCCAAAAGCACCTCTGCATGTTTTGCAGGTTTTGCATTTGCAAGAGAATTAGGAAGATGAAGTCCAAACTTCTGCACATAGGCAACAGATTGTCCAGAACAATAAGGCCTATCAATAAATCCTAGATCATGAAGATGAATATCACCCCTTAGATGCGCTTCTGCAACAGGGTCACTAAATACCCTTAAAAGGGCATATTCCTTTTTAATCCACTCTGCCAATGTAAGATTTGTAGCTTCAGGACCATGAGGAACATTTGCATTTTCTTTATTTGGAAGAACTATTAGCTCCTCAACATCATAAAGTGGTGCACCAAGCCTACTATGAAGCCTATGAGCTTGTTCTAGTCCTCTCTCTATAAGTCTTGCATTTACAAGTTCTCGTATAAGAGGTGCTGTTACAGTCTTAATACGAGCAGAACGAATTATACTTTCAACCTCAAGACTTATTGCTTCTGCGGTTTCTCGATCTATAAAGGTTTCTCTTATAAGTGCTTCAACAATCTTTTCTCTATTCCAACCCCTTAAACTCTCATCTGAGGTACGTACAAAAAGTGCGTGGTCTGTAGCCTCCTTACCACCATTTGATATATTAGCTACAGGCTTTTCTCCTTTTCCACCTTTTATTTTCTTTAATGTGACCGCCATAATATCTCCCTTTTTTTAAGCTCTTTTTATTAGATTATAATCAATATATTGTGTACCATAACATAGCTAAACACTATATCTAGGTATTATATATAACTTCAATTAATATTCAGGTCAACAACAAAAACGATAAAATTTGTAAAATTATTATAATTTTAAATTAATTCTAATTAGTTGTTTTTGCCACAGCAGCTCTCTAAGTTTTTTATTACCTCAGGTAGAGTTTTTCACTACTCAAGCCTTAGCTATAAAAGCCATTTGGTTTTAATACAGCAATATAACAATACCTAGATTGCTATTACCTCCCACTTAATCTACACTTAATTTATAAGATAAGAATTTTTGAATTTTTTTCTATGAATCCAAAATTTGAGTTCCTAAGATAGCCTACAATTTATATATTTTTATGTTCTAAAACTTATTTGATAAAATTCTTTTTTTAAAACAGAATCTGCATGGGGAAATAGCTACTATGGTCCTTTTTAATCTCTATTCTAGTTTGCCTTTAAGATTGTTTAAATCTTGAGTATCTGAATTTGCCTCCAATTCTCTAAGAGCTTGAAGAATTAACCCAATTACCCCCCTGTTTTGGGCTGGAGTTTCTTTATCTTTTTTAACTCTGTTGGTAAGAACAGTACTTTCTTCCTCCTTAGCAGTGTCCATAGAACCGTGTAAATTCTATCATGTCTCTAACCTCTCTTCAAAAATTTAAGAGAGCTGGCTGTAAATAATATCCCAGTCCCTTACAGAACTTAATACTCCATATCTTCTCAAGTTCAAGCATAGCTAAGTATGGGCTCTTCAGACTAAGCTTGATGCCCTATAAACACTTTTCATCTGAAGATACTTCCCTTTCCTCAATGAATTCTTTAATCTGTATCCTTGAATTCTGCTTGAGGCTAAGCTCCATTTATCGCTTTGCTTATCACTGATACTCCATCTACGCTAAATATGAGAACATCTCTGACTCCTCTACTCTATATTGTTAATTTAAACCAGAAGCTTGAACTTTCTGTTTCTAATATTCAAAGCCTAATCCCTCTTTTTTCCTTAGCTGTTTATTCCGATTCTTTGTCTACTACCTTGACATCCTATCTAACTTTGTAGAATATGCAGTCTACAAACAGGATTACATAAAGGCTCTCTAAAGGCGCCTTACTACTTTTCTACTACAGGAAGGATCCTTTCTGTAAGCTTTAAAATGAGACTCCATTCTGTACATGTTTGATAAAAGCTCCAGGGCTATTCTTTGTCCTCTAAGTCTTTGAAGACTTTCTGTGTCTTCTTTATTATCTTTTGTTTTTTCGTTCTTATCTCTTGGGGTGTCTATCTCTGCTTTTCCAACTGCTGTTTTAACAGTGGACACTTTCTCTTTTAGAGGTATCCTAAAATTTTATTAAAGAGTTTTTATTTTCTTCTCAATTTTTATATTTGTTTATTAGATGTTTATAATTCATAGCTAATTCCAAACAAAAGAGGTGATAACTGCTTGAGATTTATCACTGGGGCTCCCTTCTTTTACTAAATTATTTTTTTACTTTATTCTTTATGATATATGTGTTTATGATATATGTGGTTTTTATTTTAATTTATTGTTGTTTTCAAATAGTATATAGTAGATAATAATATCAATAAGATTTATAGTCTTATATTTAAAAAGAAATCAAAACAGAAAGGAGGTTTTAAATGAGCTCTAAAAAGTATAAAATTAACAAAGGTAAAGATTTGTTGGCTATAATAGTCTCTATATTTTTGTTAATGACAACTGTAGCCGTAGCTGCAAAAGCAGCTAGATTTAAAGGAGAGGTAAGGGAGATCTTACCTGCTAATACAACTATTGAGAAGGTTATTACAACAGGAATAAGATTCATAAATAAAATACAACAAAAGAATACTAAAGAATATGGAATTAAAGTTATTATAATTGATGCTAAATTGCCAATGGGTATACATCAGGGAGAGAAATTTATAATCCATAGTAGACATGGTAAGATGCGTGCAAAGGTTATTACTATTATTACTCCCAAGACTTCTATAGGAGCTGTAGAGAGAGTTTTTAAACATAAAAGAGTAATGATAATAATAAATGATTTAAAGCATAAGAGAGTAGTAGTTCTTCATACTAGAAAGGAATTAAATCTTAAAAAACAACAAAAGTTAATAATATTTATTAATAGATCCCATAAAAGTAAGATGCTTATGGAAGGGTGTTAATTATATTTAATCCTTAAGATAAACAGATTGCTTAAATAGCCCAAGGAATATTCCCTTGGGCTATTTATTTTTCTCTTGTATCAAAATAATCATTAAGTATATTTTTATATATAAAACAAAGTAAAATTTTTCTAAACTAAGAGGTGTTGTTATGAACACGGCAAATAGATCTTCAATAAGTTTTTTTGAGGCCTATAAACCTAGAGCAAGTAAATGGACTCATCTTTTAATTGCATCTCTTGTATGGTCTATTGTGGGAGTAGTCCTTATAATAAGAGGCAGTTTTTATGCTGTTAAACCTTATGGTTGGATAGGGCTTTTATATTGTACTCCTGCTTTGATCCTTGGTTTTGTTAAGGCTAGATGGGTCCTAGATAAGACAGCTCATAAGATTATTAAGAGGATTGAAGCAAGGGGAGATCATAAGTGTATAGGCGGGTTTATATCATTTAAAAATTACCTACTAATTCTAGCAATGATTTTTTTAGGAATTACCCTTAGAAAAAGTGGCTTTTTCCCTGCATGGTTTGTTGCAATAGTATATGTAGCTATTGGTGCTGGGCTTTTATTTTCTAGTAGACTTATATGGATGAAGTGGAGGTTAAGAAAAGAGTTTGCTAGTTAAACCTTAAACCCAAATTTAATGCTTAAGATCTTTAACATCATTATTAGTAATGCAAATAGTATAAAATTAAGCTCTACAAATAATTCCAAACGAAGAAGTAATCCTATAGCTTCACCTTTTAACATATATGATAGAAGCAAAAACAATAGGGCAATAGGGAAAAAACAGATTATTCCAATCGGTGTAATCTTATATATAACTAACAATAATGAGGCTAAAGCAGTTAGAAATGCTATTCCTCTTATTAGTTTAATTGTTTTTGTTTCGCCTAATATAACAGCTATTGTTTCTCTACCAACTATTTTATCTCCATGAATCTCTAATACATCTAATAAGGCACTTCTTAAAAAGACTATAGAAAGTGATAACACAAATAGGATTAATATTTGCTTTTGATAGAAAATATTTAAGTCTATAGTCGGTGCTATAACAGATACAATAGACCATGCAAGAGGTACAAAAAAGCTCTTTGTTCCAGAAAGATTAATGCGTTTTCTTTTAAGCCTCTTATCTGTAAATAGTCTTGCAGTATATAAAGCACCTAATAGTGATAGAGTAAGATATGTCAAAAATGCATCCTTACCTAAGTAGAAAGAAATAATTATACTCAAAAGCGATAATAATATAGAAAGTGCAATTAATGCTTTTTGATGTGTACTTAAAAAGTCTGCTCTAAGTGGATCATTATATCTACCTGCTTCCCTATTTAAAAGACGATTTAGTGTATGCATTGCATAAATGTAACCACCTGCTGCACATGCAGCTATAATACTTCTAGTTCCAAGTCCTAATATTAAACCAATTCCTAATGCTAAGCTAAAGCCTGCCAATCCTGTCATAAGATTGGCTTCAAGTAAAAATCTAATCAGTTTTCTGCCTGCTCTTTCTAGTATTGTTTCTTTTTTGCCAGGAAAGGTTTCTAATTGTTTTACAACTTGATTTATGACCCAGTTCGGGGTAGATGCCCCAGCAGTTACTCCAACACTTGAGAACTCTTTTAGTTTTTCAAAATCTATATCTTCTGCTGTTTCAATAGCCATGGTGAAGGTATTGCATTGGCTTGCTATTTCAGCAAGTCTCTTGGTATTTGCGCTATTTTTACCTCCTACTACAACCATGGCCTCCACCTTTTGAGCAAGACGCCTTACTTCGCGTTGTCTTCTAAATGTAGCATCACATATAGTATCAAATACTTTACCACCAGGATTCTTTTCTAATATCTTTTTACACCATCTTTCAAAACGTTTTCTATCCTGAGTGGTTTGAGCAAGTATTATGTATTTATCTAACTTAGGTAATTTTGCTATATCTTCTTCACTACTTATAAGTATTCCTTTATCTCCTGCATGTGCTAATATCCCAATAACCTCCGCATGGCCTTTATCTCCTATGAGGATACAGTTGTATCCTTTTTGGGCATAAGTTTTTGCAAGCATCTGTACCTTAACAACCTTGGGACAGGTAGCATTTTTTATAGAAAATCCAGCTTGTTTTAATTTTTCTATAGTAGAAGGTGGGGTTCCATGAGCCCTAATAATAACAGTACCACTACCTTTTTGAGGTATTCTATTAAGAACATAAACTCCTTGCTTTTCAAGAAGGGCTAGGGCAGACGGATTATGGATTAAAGGACCTAGAGTATACACAGGTTTAGGTGCGTTTCTTGATGCCTCTAGGGCAATCTCCATTGCCCTTCTTACTCCCATACAAAATCCTGCAACTCTAGCTAGTTTAACCCTCATAGATTTCTACCTAACTTAGAGAACACTAAGATCTGCTACCAAAAGAAATAGTTCTCTTATATTAGTTAAGAGATTTAGTCGATTATTTTTAATCTCCTCTTTTTTGTCCATAACAAGCACATTGTCAAAGAAGTTATCTATAGCAGGTTTTAACTCTAATAATAACTTTAGAGCTTGTTTATAGTTTTCATCCTTTAATGCACTTACTATTTGATCTTTTTTATTTAAAAATATTTGGTAGAGTTGTTTTTCTTCATCCTGTATTAAGAGAGTTTCATTTATACTACCTGTAGGACGATTTTTTAATATGTTTACAACACGTTTAAAGGCAAGTATTAAATCTTTAAAATCTTCTTTTTCTTTTATTTCTTCTAACGCATTTATACAAGAAATAGCTTTTATAGGATTATTAAATCCTGTTGCCAAAACAGCTTCAACAACTTTTGGATCGTGTCCTTTTATGATTTGATCATTTAAAAATCTTTTTTTAATAAAGAGAAGAATCTTATCCTTTTGTTCCTCTGTTATATTTTTTATGTCAGTTAAAGCTTTAATTGTTTTTAAAGTAAACTCTATTAGTATTTCTAGATCAATTTTTAATTTGTTTTCGATAATAATTCTTAAAATTCCTAGGCTAGCTCTTCTTAGTCCATAGGGATCTTGTGTCCCTGTGGGTTCATGTCCTACTACAAACATAGAACAAATAGTGTCAATTTTATCTGCTATACTTACTATTGAACCACAAAGGCTTTTAGGAAGATCTCCTTCAGCTCTAACTGGCATATAATGTTCTTCAATTGCAAGAGCTACCTCGTTTGATTCTCCAGAAAATATAGCATAGTACTTCCCCATAGTGCCTTGTAGGGTAGGGAATTCTCCAACCATCTCTGTTAATAAGTCTGCTTTGCATAAATATGCTGCTTGTTCAACACATGTTTTTATTGAAGGCTCTAATATTTCAGCTAGATATTTAGCAATCTCTATGATTCTTTTAGTCTTATCAAGTAGGGTGCCTAGCCCTTCATGGTAGATCATTCCACTAAGCTCTGGAACATAGTCTCTTAAAGGTCTTTTGGTGTCTTCTTTAAAGAAAAAGGCTGCATCACTTAACCTTGCTCTTAGTACTCGTTCATGTCCTTTAGTAACCAGTTGAGGATCTTTAGGTTTTAGGTTGTTGATAGCAACAAAATGGGGAGCTAGTGCTCCATCTTGGTCTATAACAGCAAAGTACTTTTGATGTTCTTTCATTGAGGTAATAAGTACAGGTTCTGGTAATTCTAGAAATTTTTGATCAAAAGTACCGCAAATAGCAAATGGATACTCTGTTAGATAAGTATTCAATAATACAAGATCGTTATCTGCTAATATATTATAGCCTTTGTCTTTTGCCGCCTTTTGTGCATCTTTAATAAGAAGTTCTTTTCTTTTGTCTTGATCTACGATTACAAAATTTTCTTTAAGAAGATTGAGATAATTATTTAAGTCAGCACAGTCTATTTTAATTTCCTTTTTTCCCAAGAATCTATGTCCTCTAGTAGTGTTCGAACTTATGACATCTTCTATTTGAAACTCTACTATATCTTTCCCAAATAGAGCTAATATCCATCTTATTGGCCTAGCAAATCTAATTCTTTCATCTCCCCAACGCATATTTTTTGGGAAATTTAAAGTTGTTATGATATTTTTTAAGATTTCAGGGAGTATATCTTTGCTATTTTTGCCTTTTATTATACGGTTTACTACTACGTAAGGGCCCTTGTCTGTATCTTCTATTGTAAGTTCAGAAATATCTACACCTTGATTTCTAGCAAAGCCTAGAGCTGCTTTTGTGGGGTTGCCCTTATCATCAAATGCTACTTTTTTAGGAGGACCAATAACCTTTTCTTCTTTATCTTTTTGTTTATTACTTAAGGATTCTACAAACAAGACTAATCGCCTTGGAGTAGCAAATGTTTTTATTTCAGAATAACTTAACAGGTGTTCATTTAGTAATTTTTGAGCTATTGTTTTTAATTCTTTAAGTGTATTGGGAAGAAACCTTGCTGGAATTTCTTCTGTACCTATTTCAAATAATAGATTTTGCACCTGGCTCATCTTTATTTTGCCTCCTTTCCAAGTTTTTCTACATATGCCTTTGCTACCGCCCTAGCCAGGTGCCTAACCCTTGCAATATAGGCGGTTCGTTCAGAGACGCTTATAGCGCCTCTTGCCTCAAGTAGATTAAATGTATGAGAGCATTTAAGACATTGATCATAAGCTGGCCTTACTATGCCATTTTTTAATAGGTCTTGGGATTCCTTTTCATATTTATCAAAACAGTCTTTTAGAGTTTCTATATTGGCATATTCAAAATTATATGCAGAAAATTCAACTTCATCTTCGTAGTGTACTTCACCATATGTAGTATCTTCATTCCACTTTAAATCATATACATTGTCTACTTCTTGTAAATACATTGCGATTCTTTCAAGCCCATAGGTAATTTCCACACTTATTGGTTCTAAATCAATACCTCCTACTTGTTGGAAGTATGTAAACTGTGTTATTTCCATACCATCTAACCAAACTTCCCATCCAAGTCCCCATGCACCTAGGGTTGGGGATTCCCAATCATCTTCTACAAAACGTACATCATGATTGGTAAGATCCAACCCAAATGCTTCAAGGCTTCCTAAGTATAGATCTTGAATGTTATTAGGGCTTGGTTTAATGATTACCTGATATTGGTAATAGTGTTGAAGCCTATTTGGGTTTTGTCCATATCGACCATCAGTTGGCCTCCTAGATGGCTGTACATAAGCAGCCTTCCATGGTTTAGGACCTAGACAATACAAAAATGTGGCAGGGTGAAATGTCCCCGCACCTACTTCCATATCATATGGTTGAACGATAAGGCATCCCTGACGTTGCCAATATGAATTTAATGTAGAAATGAGTTGTTGGAATGTCATTTTGGTTGATCCTTACTCCTTTGTACTTATAGTTTATAAAAATAAAGCTATGTTTTAGTTGGCTATTAAATATCAAATGAAAATCTTATTTAGTCAACAGTTATAGATTAATTATGACAAAAATTGTCATTTTTATAAAAACAATGCTTTCACTGTTCTTTTTTCTTTGCTATAGTCAAACTTAAAGAAAAGACAATTTTAAAAGGAGGTGTCAAATTGAGCGAGGTAAAGAATATCCCAGCGATTGATCCAAGTAAAGATCCATTATCACCAGAGTTTTGGCGCAATTATTTCACTGACACCCAGGGGGGAATAAGTCTTAAAGATGCAATGGAGACCTGTATATGTGAAGATGCAGCGCTAGATTATGATGAACTTGAGCGCTGTAGTCACTTCATGAATGAAGTAAATGCTGTTTTAGATGATCTTAATAGGGTTGGTGTTTTAAGCAGAGAGAATACTATTCTTCACATTGGTTGCGGTACAGGCACTTTTGCAATTCGGATGGCCCCTGTTTGTCAAAAGATAATATGTGTCGATGATTCTGAGAAAAATTTAAAAAGATTAAGAGAAAAAATACAGGTTATGGGGCTTGAGACCAATATTGAAATACAAAAGGTAGATTGGTCTACATATAAACCAGATAAAGAATATGATGTAGTATTTGCATTTAATGCTCCTATACTTCGTTCAATTGAAGGGATAGATAGCCTGCTTGCTTCGGCCAAGAAGTATCTTGCAATAGTTTATTGGGCAGGAATAAGAAGAAATCCTCTTTTAATAGAACTATTTAAAGAAATCATGAACTTTGATTATAAGCCTGCTACTCCAGATATTACTATAATATTTAATTATCTTTACAGCTTAGGTTATGCAGCAGATCTGAAGTTTTTTAGAGGCTGTTGGACTAGGACGAAAGATGTAGAGGCACAGATAGAAAATCTTATATGGCGCCTTGAGTCTAGAAAAAAATTAACAGATGAAGAAAAAGAATTGGTACGAAAGAAGGCACAGTCTGTAGCAGAAAATGGTAAACTTACTCTTTTAACTCAGGTGAGAATTGGATATATGCTTTTAGATGTTATGGCAGATAAGAAGTCTCCATGTGAATAGTCATTATTTAGATAAAAAGGGGGGCATCCCCCTTTTTATCTATTTTAGCGAGCTATCATAGAGCGTAATATGTCGACTGCATTTTCTGCATGATCTGCAGAGGAACCTATTAAATCTATTAGGCGTAAGAGATATAAAATTGAGACAGGGTCTAAGGATGTGTCATTAAAAAGATCCCTTTTTAGTTCATGTTCTAAGACATCAGCATCGTGTTCTTTTTCTCTTATTGCTCTAATGCCATCTTTTACATGATTTCTAACATCTTCATCTCCACTTTTAAAATATATATTAGCTGCATGCAGCAATTGAGGAAGGTTCTTTGAGGTTTCCAGACATTTTTCCATGAGATTATACATTCCTTCTTTTATTTTAGGACTTATTTCAGGATGCATATAAGTAACCCACTCAAGCATTGTTTCTGCAGCACCTGCAATGGCATCTTGCTCATTAAGGTAGAAGAACAACTCAAATTTATCTATTGGCATTATTATACCTTTAGGTAAATGGGCTCTTACATTTCTCTTTATCATATCTGCTTTATGTTCAAGATCGCTTACTTGATCAAAGAGTTCAACAAAATTAATATGTTTTCTATCTATATATGTCTTTATTGCTTTTGCTGCGGTTTCGAGACATTCATGCACTGTTTTTGCATGGTGTTCAAGACTTTCTAAAGGATCTGGTCTATGAGTAATTGTAGGTATTTCACATTTTTCTTCTAATAAAGGAGTCTCTATACCAGCATGTTTTACTACTTTGCCTTCTACTAGGAATATAACCTCTTCCGCAATATTAGTAGCAAGGTCTGCAATACGTTCTACATTTAAGGCAAGTATTATATGATATACTCCACATTTTACAGAAGATCTATCATGGTTCATTGATTCTATCTCTGCCTGTACCACTTCATTATATAGGTCATCAACTTCTGAATCTCTTTTTATTACTTCCTTAGCAAGATTTGAATCTTCATAGACAAAAGAATTTATGCTATCTGCAAGCATTTGTATAGCAATGCCTGCCATCTCATTTAATCCTGGTGCAGGGCAACTTCTTATTTCATCTCCTTCCATAAGGCTATGTACTTGTTTAGCAATGTTAACTGAATGATCTCCTACACGTTCAAGTTGAGCTGAGATTTGTTGTGCTGCAGTTAAGAATCGTAAGTCTCTAGCCATAGGTTGTTGAAGTGCTAATGTTTTTATAACTAAATTATCAATATCTAAATCTAATTTGTCTATCTCTTCATCGTTATCTATTACTCTTTTGGCAAGTTCATGATCATACCTCTGCCATGCCTGAACAGCACTTCTAACCGCTTCTTCTGCAAGAGAGGACATTTGAAGAAGCATATTTTTAAGTTCTATTATTTCTTGTTGTATACGGCTCATATCAAACTCCCTTTCTGATCCAGTTAATCATTTTTAGCTTGGAATGCCTCTTTTATATGTTCTATTTTAGTTTTATTATTTGTTAATAATATCGCTATCACATCAAAACGTATCTTAGATTTATTATGTAATTGTTTCTCCTTTAGATACCAAAGAGCTGTTTTAATAATTTGTTGTTGCTTTTTGGCTGTTACAGCCTCCTTAGGTAGTCCATAGTAGGTACTAGTTCTAGCTTTTACTTCTATAAAGACGATTGTATCCTTTTCTTTAGCTATAATATCTATTTCACCTACAGGAGTCCTATAATTTTTATATAAGATTTTAAATCCTTTCTTTTTTAGAAAAGAACTTGCCAATAGTTCCGCTTGTTGTCCTAATTTAATGTTGTGTAATTTTTTATTCATATCTAAATTAATCTAATCACAAAAAATTATTTTTTATTGTAAAATAACATAATATTTCTCATTCACCAATAAAAAAGGCGAAGCCCTATTTGGCTTCGCCTTGCCGGTGTAGCTTGAAAAGCACCCTTAGATTACGATAAGCAGGACAGTTGGCATGGCAGAAAAGACACCGGCTTTAGTGTTTGTATATTTGGAAGTCTGGGTATGCTGGGGTTCCATGTTCTATTATATCGACTCCTTCTATCTCTTCTTCTGGGCTTATCCTTATACCATTAAATATTACCTTTGCTATAGAGAATGTAATCCATGCACATACAAATGCCCATACAAAGCATACTACAGCAGAGATTACCTGAGCTATTAGTTGTCCAACACCACCTCCATAGAATAAACCTATAACATGGGGCATTGTAGTAGTATAATTACCATAGGTACCATCTGCAAATAATCCGACATTTATAAGTCCCCAAAATCCATTAATGCCGTGTACTGGAAATGCGCCAACAGGATCATCTATATGTAGTTTATCAAGAAGCATTACACCTAGGCATACTAGTACACCAGCGATAAGTCCTATAACTACTGCTGCCCATGCCTCTACCTAGGCACACGGTGCAGTAATTGCTACTAGTCCTGCTAGCACACCATTTAAAGTCATTCCAATATCCCATTTACCATGTTTGGCATACATAAATAGTAATGCAGATAGTCCACCGGCTGCTGCAGCAAGGTTAGTATTTACAGCTATAACAGAGATTCTTAATTCATGTGCAGATAATGTTGAACCTGGGTTAAATCCAAACCAACCAAACCAGAGAATAAAAACACCAAGTGCTGCCATTGGGATGTTGTGTCCAAGGATTGGTTTTGGTTTTCCCTTTATCATATCTACCAATTCTTGGCCCAAGCATCATAGCACCTACTAAGGTAATAGTTCCACCAATTGTGTGGACAACACCACTTCCTGCAAAGTCAACAGCACCTATTCCATAGGGTAATTTAGAGAGCCAACCTCCACCCCATACCCAATGTCCATATATAGGATATATTATTGCTGATACTATAATACTATAGAATAAATAAACTGAAAATTTTATTCGTTCTGCAACGCCTCCAGAGACAATTGTAGCGGCTGTCGCTGCAAAGACGACTTCAAACATCCATATGAGATAAGTATGAACATCATATGCATTACCATGTAAAAACCATCCTGTGGTTCCAAATAGTCCAGGAGAGTCTTTTCCCGTCATAAGGGCATATCCTATTGCCCAAAAGGCTAGAGAGCCCATTACAAAGTCCATTAAGTTTTTCATCATGAGGTTAACAGCATTTTTAGCTCTACAAAAACCAGATTCTACATATGCAAAACCGAGTTGCATAATAAAGACTAAAAATGCGCATAGTAATACCCATACATAGTCCACAGGTGCCCCAGGATTATTTTTTTAAGGATATTGCTCCTGTTGGGTCTCCTGCATAAGCATTTAATGCAACCAAGCTTATTGCTATCGCAGTTGATAACATCAACAGCCACTTCTTCCTTTTTGACATTTTTATTTCACCTCCCCATAAGTTTTTTAGACTGCTTCTTTTCCTTTTTCTCCCGTTCTAATTCTTACGGTTTCTTCAACTGGTAAGCTGAAGATTTTACCATCGCCGATTTTCCCTGTATAAGCAGCATTTTTTATAGTTTCGATACATTTAGAAGACATTTCCTCTGTTACTACGACCTCTATTTTGATTTTGGGCAGAAATTCAATGTGGTATTCTGTACCGCGGTAGACTTCGGTGTGGCCTTTTTGACTACCAAAACCTCTTACTTCGGTAATGGTCATTCCTTGAATACCAGCTTCTACCAGGGCCTGCTTGACATCATCAAGCTTAAACGGTTTTATAACCGCCTCGATTTTTCTCATTTAGGTTCACCTCTTCTCGAGAATTAAATTAATTTATTTTTATATCTCTCAAGTATTATGCCAAAGGGATTTCGATTATATAAAACTTAAAAACTTACCTTTTTTCCAATAGATATTAGAAATTCTCCTTGTATAATTAAATACATAAATTCATTTTTTTTACATAAATATACTATAAAAAAATTTTTTATTACAAAAATGTAATAATATACAAAAAGGAAATTTAAGTAATTGAAGTAGTTTTTTGATGTTTAAATTAGGTTAGTAGTTAAAAAGATAATTTAATTCTAATCAGTAAAAGAATATTGGTGGGTATAGAAATATTTAAAGATATACAACGATTTTTAAAATTTTTTATTACTATTTATTCTCTTATAAAAAAGACATAAATCCATATACCAACAACTCCTATAGCAGTGATTATAACAATGACCATATTTCCTAGTTCAATATTTGTTTCAATTGTTGGTAAATAATAATATCCAACAATCCATAAGATTATAGAGCCTAACAAAAAAGTTAAAGTTTTTATCATCCTAAGAGATAAAAGCAATATCACAACAGTAATAAATAATCCCATTAAACGCCAGTCAGTTACAAATACATGAGGATTTAAAAAACTAAATTTTTCTATGATCGTTTCAGTTGTCAGACTGGATAATATGTGCCCAATTTTCTCTAACATATTACCTAAATACATGGTCATTT
>CAZODM010000037.1:0-15545 GCA_964578585.1 uncultured Desulfobacterales bacterium
TTTTTTATAAATGTAATCTAAAATAGAAAAGGCCTCAAAAGAGGCCCTTTCTATTTATTTGGATTTTGTTTTATATAAAGATTATTCTTTATTCGTTAAAGCTTTTTTCCCTTCAAGAAGGTCCTCTATAACAGAAGGATCAGCAAGAGTAGAAGTATCACCAAAATCCTCAGTATCTCCTGCAGCAATCTTTCTAAGAATTCGTCTCATAATTTTACCACTTCTTGTTTTAGGTAATCCCGCAGCAAACTGAATAACTTCTGGAGTAGCAATAGGACCAATCTCTTTTCTAACATGTACTCGTAATTCAGTAATAAGCTCTTCACTTTCTTCAACCCCTGCTTTTAGGGTTACATAAGCATATATTGCTTGCCCCTTTATTGGATGCGGCATTCCAACTACAGCAGCCTCTGCCACTGCAGGATGAGAAACAAGAGCTGATTCTATTTCAGCAGTACCAAGCCTATGTCCAGATACATTTATGACATCATCTAGACGTCCCATTATCCAAAAATAACCATCTTCATCTTTTCTCGCACCATCTCCAGCATCATAGACACCAGGGAAACGATCAAAATAGGTAGTCTTAAAACGTTCTGGATCACCAAAGACACCCCTTAACATACCTGGCCAAGGCTTTTTAATAACAAGATGACCACCTTCATTAACTCCAGCAGGAGTCCCGTCATCTTTTAATATATCTGCATCTATACCAGGAAGAGGAAATGTGGCAGAACCAGGTTTAAGTGGCGTTGCATATGGAAGAGGAGAAATCATAAACCCGCCTGTTTCTGTCTGCCACCAAGTATCACAAATAGGCAGCTTTCCTTTACCTATATGTTCATGATACCACATCCATGCTTCTGGATTAATTGGTTCTCCAACAGTTCCTAAAATTCTTAAGGTAGAAAGATCATATTTCTTTGTCCACTCTACTCCCTCTCTCATAAGAGCACGAATTACTGTAGGAGCTGTATAAAAGATATTAACCTTAAATTTTTCAACCACTTTCCAAAAACGAGCTGGATCTGGCCATGTAGGGACACCTTCAAACATTAAAGAAGTTGCTCCTAAAGTTAAAGGACCATATAGAATATAACTATGTCCTGTAATCCAACCAATATCTGCTGTACACCAATAAACATCGTCATCTTTTACATCAAAGACCCATTGAAGAGTATGAGCTGCATATGTAAGATATCCACCTGTTGTATGAATAACCCCCTTTGGTTTACCCGTACTTCCACTAGTGTAAAGAATAAATAAAATATCTTCTGCATCCATTACTTCTGGTTCACATTTATCACTGATATCTTCAGCAGCCATCTCCTCATGCCACCAAGTATCTCTACCTTCTTGCATAGAAATTTCATTACCAGCTCTCTTGACCACTATACAACGTTCAACAGTCGGACAATTTTTAAGAGCTTCATCTGCATTAGGCTTAAGAGGAATTACTCTTCCTGCCCTTAAAACAGCATCTGCAGTAATTAAGATTTTAGCTTCACAATCTTGAATTCTATTTTGTAAACTATATGCACTAAAGCCCGCAAAAACTACACTGTGCATTGCGCCAATCCTGGCACATGCAAGCATAGCAATTGGAAGCTCCGGTATCATAGGTAAATAAATAGAAACCCTGTCTCCTTTTTTAACCCCCATCTTTTTTAAAACATTTGCAAAACGACATACCTCTGTATGAAGTGTTTGATAAGTAAATATCTTTACATCATCTTCAGGTTCACCCTGCCAAATTAAAGCTGCTTTATTTCTTCGTCCATCTGTTAGATGTCTATCTAAACAGTTATAACAAGCATTTAATTTTCCATTGATAAACCACTTTATTTCTGGCTTATAAAGGTCTGCTTCTAGCACTTTATCCCACTTTTTATACCACGTAAGAAGCTCCTCTGTTCTTCTGCTCCAGAAACCTTCAGGATCTTCCATGGATTCTTTGTATAATTGTCTGTATTCATCCATGCTCTTTACATAAGCTTGATCCCTATATTCTTCTGGAGGCTCAAAAACTCTTTGTTCTTGCATTAAGGATTCAATTTTTTCTTGTCTAGTTTCTTCTGCCATGCGATCACCTCTCTTTCTAGAGATTATTATTGCTTTTCATTCTCCCATAATATAAAATGGGTAGGCAAAAAGGGTGCTTTTTATAATAAGCTCTTATCACTTCACTTATTTATAGATACCTTCATAAAAAAGAAATTATAGCAATATGTCAATCTGCTTAAAAATTGTCAAGAGAAATAACATTTATTTTTGTTATATTTTTTATTGATTATAATATTAAAAAATTAAAAGTTGTAATTTACTACGGCCCTGATACAGTTACTACAGTATGTACATTACCTCTTGGATGAAAATCTCCTATAACAGTTAATTTTTTAGGAGAAAGGGTTTCCATAAGAGCAGAAAATATCTTATTTGTTGCTTCTTCATGAGAGATATATTGATTTCTAAAGCTATTTAAATATAACTTAAGCGATTTAAGTTCTACTATATATTTATCGGGTATATAGCTAATCTTAATAGTGGCAAAATCAGGATATCCTGATCTAGGACAAAGACACGTAAATTCTGGAAAAGAAATATCTATTGTATAATCTCGCTGGGTACATGGATTAGGCCATGGTTCAAGGCTCGCTCTTTCTATTTCAATCTCCCCATATCTCTTACTCATGATAAAGTTTGCTCCAACATTTAAACTAAAAGTTACAACGATTTTTTATAGCATAATATAAAAATTTTTTGTAGAGTATAATGTTAACAAAAATAAAAAAATAACAAAAAAATTTAGAGGCAGTATTATGAAGAATTTTATATATCCTTTTGAAGCTATCATCGGACAACAACAGATGAAGTTGTCGTTGATCTTAAATGTTATTAATCCTACTCTCTCTGGAGTATTAATAAGAGGTGAAAAAGGAACAGGAAAGTCAACTGTAGTTAGATCACTAGCCCATATATTACCAGAAATAAAAGTTGTAGATGGCTGTCCATTCATGTGTGATCCAGATGATCCTGGAGGATTATGTCCTTTTTGTTTAGAGCGTTTCCAAAAAGAAGGAGTACTACCTTATAAAACTAGGCCTATACAAGTTGTAGAGTTGCCAGTAAGTGCTACAGAAGATAGAGTCGTAGGAACCCTCGATATCGAAGCCGCATTAAAAACTGGAGAAAAAAAGTTTGAACCTGGGCTATTAGCTCAAGCACATAGAGGATTTTTATATGTAGATGAAGTCAATTTGTTAGATGACCATGTTGTTGATGTATTGCTAGATGCTGCAGCTATGGGGATAAATACTGTCCAAAGAGAAGGAATATCTTTTAGTCATGCTTCTCGCTTTGTTCTTGTTGGTACCATGAATCCCGAAGAAGGTGAACTTCGTCCACAATTATTAGATCGTTTTGGATTATGTGTAAATGTACATGGACTTAAAGAGTTAGATGATAGAGTCCTTGTGATGAAACGAAGAGCAGAGTTTGAAGAAGATCCTGAAAATTTTTATAAAAAATGGGCAGAAAAAGACAAAAAATTATCTGATAAAATTATAAAGGCTAGAAGCAAACTCAAAGATATAAAAGTAAACGAAGAAATACTTTATAATATCGCTAAGATATGTATTGAAGCAAATGTGGATGGACATAGGGCAGATATTATCATGTTAAAGGCAGCAAAAACTTTGGCAGCATTTAGAGGCAAAAACGAAGTAAATATGGAAGATGTAAATGAGATAACTCCAATGGTTTTATCACATAGAATGAGGAGACAACCATTTGAAGAGGTATTAGAGGGTATGTAGTTGGAAATAGAGGAATATGTAATATCTCAAATTGTATTTTTGATAACTACTAAATGTAATCTACGCTGTAAACTTTGTTATATTAAAGAAAAAGAGCCTCTAGATATTTCCTTTGATACTATAAAAAAGGCCTTTGAAACTCTTCCCTTGTTATCTCTAAAAGAACTAATTATTTCAGGCGGTGAGCCTTTTTTACGTCCAGACTTAATTTTTAGGTTATTGGATTACATCAAAAGATATAAGCCAAACCTAAAAATTAGCATTCAAAGCAATGGAACACTTCTAGATGATTCAATCATAAAAAAATTAAATAATTATAACCTCAATATAGGCATAGGAATTAGTATAGATGGTCCAATAAGTATAAATGACTCTCTTAGAGGTAAAACTAGTCTGGTTTTAGATTGCTTAGATAGGTTAAGTAGATACGGTAACAAAATCGGTATTACTATTACTATTAGTAAATATAATTATTCTAATCTTTCTGATCTATTAATGATCCTTGCACATTTCCCTTGTGTAAGATTTATTGGGCTTGATCCTCTAAGACCTATAGGCAATGCAAAAGAAAAAGATATTGCCCCACTAGAAAAAACCAAACAATCTTTAAAAGAATTTAAAAGAACTCTATATTGGATCAATAGAAAAAGAGAAGAATCTATAATAATAAAAGAAAGTCTCAACAAACCTAAAAAAACAAGCTATTGTTATGCTGCAAATGGTTCGTTATTGGTAATACATCCCAATGGAAGTTTTTGGCCTTGCCCAAGCCTTATAAATAATAAAAATTTTTGTTTAGGTAACATAAAAGATGGTATAAAACATATGATAAAATTAAACATGTTAGATCCTAATTGTTATAAAGATAAAAATAACTGTCCAGGTAGATGTCCTGTCAGAAGTTGGCTATCTCTGAAAGCAGGGCTAATAGATTGTATAATAAGAAAAATTTTTTTAGATATTTCTTGTAATATGTTGTAATATAATATTTATCTAATTTCTTAGATGTTTCACGTGAAACCATGACTACAAACAACTTTAAAAAAACAAAGATTATATCTATTGCCAATCAAAAGGGTGGGGTAGGAAAAACAACTACAGCCGTAAATTTAAGCGCAGGACTAGCTCTATTAAAACAAAAAATACTGCTCATAGATTGTGATTATCAAGCTAATGCTACAAGTGGTATGGGTATAAATCCTAAGGAAGTAAAAAAACATCTAGCCCACTTAATGCTTGACAAATTACCCTTAAAAGAAGTTGCTATAGAGACCCTACTTCCTGGTTTAGATTTAATCCCCTCTTCTGTAGAACTTGTCAGCGCAGAAAAAGAATTATATGATAATCCTCTTAAAGAGCGTTGTTTAAAGGAAGCATTATCAACAGATATATCTAATTATGATTTTGTTATTATAGATTGTCCACCATCTCTGGGACTTCTTACCCTGAATGCTTTAGTTTCTTCCAATTCTGTTATTATACCTATGCAGTGTGAATATTATGCACTTGAAGGATTAAGCCAACTAATACAAACTATTCGCTTTGCTAAACATAATTTTAACCCAAGGCTTCATATAGAAGGTCTGTTACTAACCATGTATGATCATAGGATTAAACTTGCTTATCAAGTTGCAATGGAGGTACGTACACATTTTAGAGATCTAGTATATAGAACGACAATTCCTAGAAATGTACGTTTAGGAGAAAGTCCTAGTTATGGTAAGCCCATATTTTTATATGATCCTAAATCTAAAGGGGCAGAAAGTTACTTAGCTCTTGCACGAGAATTTCTAACAAGGCAGAGGAGAAAATTATGACAAAGGCTAAATCTGGATTAGGTAGAGGACTAAGTTCCTTAATACCTATGGAAGATATATATGATGCAGGAAGTCCTGGTTTTTTTATGTGTCCTATTGAAAAGATACATAGCAATCCAGATCAGCCACGAAGGACTACAGATGAAGAATCTCTTAAAGATTTAGCAGCATCTATTAAAGAAAAAGGAATATTACAACCTTTAGTAGTACGAGAAACAAATAATGGATATGAAATAATTGCTGGCGAGAGGAGATGGAGAGCTGCACAACTTGCTGGACTTACCTCTGTTCCAGTTGTAATAAAAGATGTTACTCCTCAAGAGGTATTAGAAATAGCCTTAGTTGAAAACATTCAACGACTTGATCTAAATCCTATAGAAGAAGCCTTAGCATATAAACGGTTAATAGAAGAATATGGACTAACCCAGTCCGAAGTAGCAAAAAAGGTAGGAAGAGATAGGAGCACTATTACAAATTTTTTACGTTTATTAAAACTTCCTAAACATATTCAATACGATATTATAGAGGGTAGTATATCTCCTGGACATGCTAGGGCTCTTTTGATGCTAAAAGATAAATCTTTAATGGAGGTTTTAAGAAATAAAATAAAAAAGTCTAATCTCTCTGTAAGAGAAGCAGAAAAACTTGCTCAAAAAATGAATTTAAACATAAAGCAATCTCCAGCTAAACACTCTAAATATATAGATCCAGACATAGAAGCAGTGGCAAATGATTTATCTCAACTACTTGAAGCAAAAGTTAAAATTCAAATAGGTAAAAGATTCTCTAAAATAGAAATCAAAACAAAAAATCAAAGTCATCTTGAACAGATAATAGAATACATAAGAAATATTTCAAAATGATAAGGTAAAAAGGAATGATTAAACGAACACCAATTATTAAAGATTGTTTTAAAATTTCTTGTGATGGACTAGATAAAGTTATAACTCCAGAAGAAACCTTAAAACGATTCCAAAAACAATTAAGTGATTCAGGCTTAAAGATTTTAAAAGAAGTAAAGAGAATTGATAATGGCCGATTAGGCATTCCTGTTTATTTTAGCGTATGCGATAAAGATGCTGTTAACATAATCGGATCTAAAAAACAAATGGGAAAAGGGGCGTCTCCTTCTCAGGCAAAAGCTAGTGCATGCATGGAACTTGCAGAGCGTTTTAGTATATTTAGTTTTAAAAATGATAAAAATTTTTTCTTAGAAGCAACCTTAAAAGACATAGAACAGCTGCGGTATCCACGTATTTCTATAACAACTTTTTTAAAATCAGTTAATGATACTTTTACTCCATCTAGCTTAGCAAAAGAGATATTAAATCTGGTTCCTTTTAAATGGTGTTGGGCAAAGGATTTAGTCAATAAAAAAGAAATTTTGGTACCGTTTGACTGGTTTTTTTTAATCAATCAGTATAATGGTTCTGCCGCAGGTAACTCCATAGAAGAGGCAACTGTACAGGCATTATGTGAAGTTATAGAAAGAGATGTTTGTCATAAGGTGTCATCCAATCAATTAAAGACACCTACTATTGATATAAATTCTATAAAGAATCCTATTGCCAAAGAACTTATAAATAAGTTTGTCTCTAATAATATAAAATTAATTTTAAAAGATTATAGCCTAAATACAGGTATTCCTACAGTATGTGCTCTAGCGTGGGATCCTTCAACCTTTCCTGTAAAAAGTGAGATTGTATATACTGCAGGGACAACAACAAATCCAGAAAAATCTGTAATTAGAGCTCTTACAGAAGTAGCACAACTAGCAGGAGATTTTAACTCTGCTTCAAGCTATGAACCAAGTGGACTACCTAAACCTAAAACGCTACAAGAGGTAGATTATGTATTAGCAGATTCCAATATTATTAATATCACTGAATTGCCTGATATAAGTGCTAATAACTTAGCAATAGAGATAGATAATATTGTTAAGACCTTAAAATCTAACTGTAATTATGACAGTTTTTTAATAGATATTACACATAGTAAATTAAAAATTCCTTCTGTATACGCTATAGTTGCTGGAGCAGAGTTTAGAGAACGATCCTCTACAAAGAATATAGCTCTATTTATAGCTAAATTATTAGCAGAAAAAGGTAAATTAGAAGGTCTTAAAGAATTATCTAATATTGTTAATGATGCATACTTTATATACTTCTTTTTAGCTAAAGATAACTTTGAAAAAGGTCTTTTAAACGATGCCCATAAGTATTTTAAAAAGGCTTTAGAGTTATGTACTAGTCAAGAAGATAAACCCTATATCCTTTCTTATTTAGGATTATGTCTTAAAGAAATGAAACGTTATGATGAAGCTATCAATATATTAAAAGAAGCTCTTCAGTATGACCCAGATAGACCAGATATATATAATATAATAGGTACATGCCTTTTTTATAAAAAGGAACATAAAGAAGCAATAGAAATGTTTCTAAAAGCGGTTGATCTTAATCCCTCTTCTGCTATTGACTGGGCAAATATTGGAATAAATTATTTAGAATTAGGAGAAAAGGAACCTGCAATAGAATTTTTAAAAATAGCCTTAACTATTGATCCTAACCTTGATTTTGCCAAAAAGAAACTTAATTTTGCCTTAAAAAACTAGAAACAATACTAAGCTTGCCTATGGGGAATAACAAAATTTTTGGGGACATAAAAAAGCTAGCTCCTATAGAAAAAAAAGCTTTAGAGCGTCTTTCAAGGCGCCGCATACCACCAACTAAAATTCTTACTCCAGAAATAGCAAGAGCTCTTACAGATATTTCTGTAACCCTAAAAAGACAAATAGGAATCTTAGTAGATCGACAAGGACAAATTCACTATGTAATTGTTGGAGATCACCAAAGAATATTTATACCTGATTTATCCTATCTTAGACGTGCAGAAGGACGGTTAAAAGGTATCCGTTGCATTCATGTACATTTAAAAAATAATGAGCCTATAAATTTAGAAGACTTAATGGATATGGCCCTTTTACGTCTTGATGCAATGATTGTAATTGAAGTAAATAAGGGCTACCCTGGTAAAGTATATGTAGCACATCTATTACCACCTAATCCCTCTGAAGAGAAGTGGCATATTTCTACTTATGAACATCCAAACAAAATAGATATAAATTTTGATGAGTTCATAATAGAGCTTGAATCTGAAATCCATAGACTTTTAACTGCAAGACCCGCTAGTGATATTGAAGAAAAAGCTATTCTTATACATGTAAGCAACCTGCCTAAACAAGAAGCAGAAAGGAGCTTGAGAGAACTTGAGGAATTAGCACGTTCTGCACAGGTTCAAGTTTTAAAAAGTATAAGACAAAGGGTAAAAAAATATAATCCAGCCTACTTATTAGGAACTGGCAAGCTCAAAGAAATCCTTATGGAAAGCCTCTACTTAGGGGCGACTATGATAATATTTGATCAGGAATTGACTCCGGTCCAAGTCAACAATATAGCTAAATTAGTAGATCTTAAGGTTATAGATCGAACTCAACTAATACTAGATATATTCGCAAGACGTGCCCAAAGTAAAGAAGGAAAAATCCAAGTAGAATTAGCTCAATTAAAGTATCTATTGCCAAGACTTGTTGGACGAGGAGTAGCAATGTCTCGTCTTACAGGAGGTATAGGGGGAAGAGGTCCGGGTGAACAAAAACTAGAAATACATAGAAGAAGGGTAAAACAAAAAATAGCCTCCCTAGAAAGGGAACTTAAAAATCTGACAAAAGGAAGAAGACAACGAAGGAAAAGACGTGTTCGAAATAAAATACCAGTTGTATCTATAATAGGTTATACAAATGCTGGCAAATCCACTTTATTAAATAGACTTACAGGTAGTAATGTATTAGTAGAAAATAAACTTTTTGCTACCCTTGATCCTATTAATAGACGTCTAATACTTCCATCTGGAAGAGAAATTTTATTAGCTGATACTGTAGGATTTATTAAAAATATGCCTAAAGATCTGAAAGTTGCATTTAAAGCAACATTAGAAGAATTAGAAGATGCTGATATATTTTTACATGTAGTGGATATTACAAGTCCACAGCGAACAGAAGAGATAGAAACAGTTGAAGATATCTTAGAAGAGATGAATCTCCATCGTGTACCACGGATTTTAGTATGGAATAAGATTGATATCCTTCCCCCTAAAAAATATAACCTTCCTTATACTAAGGAAGGTATTTGCTGTTCTGCTCTTACAGGAGAGGGGTTAGACCAACTTAAAACGGCAATAGATAAATTATTACCTAACCATGGAGGCTTCTCTAGTGAGGCTCTTTCACAATCCGCCCTACACACGTATATTTAAATCCTAAATTCTTTACTTTTATAGGATCATAAACATTTCTTAGATCTGCAAGATTAGGTTTCTTAACAACATCTTTTATTCTCTTAAGATCAAGATTTCTAAATTCATTCCATTCAGTAACGATAACAACAACATCAGCTCCTTCTGCTGTAGAATAGGCATCTTCACAATATGTAATAAGAGTTTCAGGAAATAGTTTTTTAAATTCATCTATAGCAACTGGATCATAAGCTCTAATTTTGGCTCCCCTATCCAACAATCTTTTTACTATTGTTATAGAGGGTGCTTCTCTTATATCACTCGTGTTTGGCTTAAAAGATAACCCTAGAAGAGCAATTGTTTTATCTTTTACATCACCATCTAATAAATTGACTATTTTTTCTACCATGCGTTCCTTTTGGGCATTGTTCACTTCTATAACAGTTTCAACAATCCTTATTGGACTTTCATAATCTCTGCCTAATTGTGCAAGCGCTAATGTATCTTTTGGGAAACAGGAACCACCAAAGCCTGGGCCTGGATGTAAAAATTTAGGACCTATTCTTCTATCTAATCCCATTGCTTTTGCAACTTGATGAACATCCGCTCCAACAGCTTCACATAAGTTTGCAATTTCATTAATAAAAGATATCTTGGTGGCTAAGAATGCATTTGATGCATATTTTATCATCTCAGCAGTTTCTAATCCTGTAATAACAAAAGGAGTCTCTATTAAATAGAGAGGTCTATAAATATCCTTAACAATAGCAAGGGCGCGTTGGGAATCAGCCCCTAAAACGACCCTATTGGGACGCATAAAGTCTTCTACAGCAGAACCCTCACGTAAGAATTCAGGGTTTGAAACAATATCTATTTCTACTGGATTCTTTTTCTCCTTATCTATAATACTTTTAATCCATCTATTTGTTCCAACAGGAACGGTACTTTTAGTCACTATGACTTTATAATCATTTACTATCTGGGCTAAATCATGAGCTAATTCTTCTACAGCAGATAAATCCGCCCTTCCCTTTTCATCTGAAGGAGTTCCAACTGCAATAAATATAGCAAGAGATTGTTCTACCGCAGACCTTAGATCTGTAGAAAAGGAAAGTCTTTTATTGGCTACATTTCTGTC
Source organism: uncultured Desulfobacterales bacterium (assembly GCA_964578585.1). Taxonomy (GTDB): domain Bacteria; phylum Desulfobacterota; class Dissulfuribacteria; order Dissulfuribacterales; family JAMONC01; genus JAMONC01. The sequence goes on from CAZODM010000037.1 coordinate 11,061, forward strand.
AACTAGCTCTTTAAGCCCTGGTTCATAAAATGGAATCTCACCACTGTTTAATATGTCAATCTTTTCTTGAATTTTATCAACACAAATAACATGCATTCCAAAATCTGCAAGTCCTGCTCCAGCAACTAATCCTACATATCCTGTCCCAACAACCGTAATATGCATACCTATCTATTTACCTCTCTTTCCTCTAGATTTTGTAATATTCTTTATACCACTTTATAAAGTTGGCTATACCTACCTCAAGAGAAGTGGAAGGTTTAAAGCCAACATCTTTTTCAAGATCTGTAACATCAGCATAAGTAGCAACAACATCTCCAGGTTGCAAGGGCAAAAGATTCTTTTTGGCCTTTTTACCTAAATTTTTTTCTATAAGTTCAATAAAATAAGACAGTTCAACAGGATTATTGTTTCCTATATTATAAAGTTTATAAGGCGCAAAACTTGTTGAAGGATCAGGATTGTTACTATCCCAATTAGGATTAGACGTTGGTATTTTTTCTATAACTCTAACAACTCCTTCTACAATATCATCAATATATGTAAAATCTCTTTTCATCTTACCATAATTATATACATCTATAGGTTTATCTTCTAAAATTGCTTTTGTAAATTTAAACAATGCCATATCAGGCCTACCCCAAGGACCATATACTGTAAAAAATCTTAATCCTGTGCAAGGCAGTCCAAATAAATGACTATATGTATGAGCCATTAGTTCATTAGACTTTTTGGTAGCAGCATATAAAGAAATAGGATGGTCTACATTATCGTGTACAGAAAAAGGCATATTAGTATTTCCACCATATACAGAACTAGAAGATGCAAAAACAAGATGTTTGACTTTAGTCTTTTTACATCCCTCTAATATGTTCAGAAAGCCGACTATATTAGAGTCTATATATGCTCTAGGGTTCTTAAGAGAATACCTAACTCCTGCTTGTGCTGCTAAATTTACAACTACATCCAGCGGATTATCTAAAAAGATTTGCTCAATCGTTGAAGAATCCTCAAGAGAAACCTTAAAAAACTTGAAGTTATTATAATCTTTTAATATATTTAGTCTAGCTTGTTTTAAAGAAGGATCATAGTAGTTATTTAGATTATCTATCCCCCATATAATCTTTCCTTCCTCTAGTAGCCTCTTGGCTAAATGAAATCCAATAAAACCTGCTACTCCTGTAATAAGGACATTTTTTAGTTCCATATATTAAAAATCTCCTTTTTAGATATATAATCTACTCAACAGTAACACTTTTGGCGAGATTCCTTGGCTGATCCACATCACAGCCTCTTATTACCGCTGTTTCATATGCGAGAAGTTGAAGAGGAATAACATATAAAAACGGATTAACATCTGGATCTGGAGGAGAAGGAATTGTGATTAATTCATCGGAAAGCTGAGAAAGGGTTGTATCCTCTTTTTCACCAACAGCTATAACAATTCCTCTTCTTGATTTAACTTCTTCAATATTACTAATAAGCTTTTCATATACATGATCTTTAGGTGCAAGGGCTACTACAGGCATATCTTCATCTATTAATGCAATAGGACCATGTTTCATCTCTCCTGCAGCATAGCCTTCTGCATGTATATATGATATCTCTTTTAATTTTAATGCTCCTTCTAATGCGATAGGAAATTGAAGATTTCTTCCCAGAAACAAAAAATCTAGCTTCTTATGAAACTTTACAGCCAAATCCTTAGATTTATCTCGCCAATAATCTAAATTATTCTTTATTGTTTGAGGAAGCCATATCAATGCCTTTAATTTTTCTTTTACAAAAGCATTATCAATGATATTTTTTACCAATCCCATCTTTAAAGCTAATAAATAAAGCGCTGTAAGTTGGCTAGTAAATGCCTTTGTAGAGGCAACCCCAATCTCTGGACCAGCAAGAGTATATATAGTTCCATCAGATTCTCTTGTAATAGTACTACCCACAACATTACAGATTGAAATAACCTTAGAACCTAACTGCCTTGCTAATCGTAATCCTGCTAGAGTATCAGCGGTTTCGCCTGATTGAGAAATAGGAATTGTTAATATAGAAGAGTCAATAATAAGGCTTCTATACCTAAATTCAGATGCAAGTTCAACCTCTACAGGTATCTTTGCCCACTTCTCAAGCCAATATTTAGCAACCAATCCTGCATGCCAAGAAGTGCCACATGCTAGAAGAACTATTCTTGAAAGCTTAGATAACTGGCTATCAGAAAGCCCTAACTCTGGCAAGATAATATCTCCATTTTCTAAAGAAAAACGCCCCCTAAAAGTATTTTCTATGCCTTGAGCTTGCTCATATATCTCTTTTAACATAAAGTGCTTATATCCTGACTTTTCTGCCATAGAGGCATCCCAGTCTATAATTTTAGTTTCCCTAGTCACTTCATTATCTGTTAAAAGATTAAATATTTTTACCTTTTCTTTAGATAATATAGCTATTTCGTCATCTTCTAGGAATAATACCTCTTGAGTAAAAGGTAACAGTGCTGGTATATCAGAGGCTAAAAAGTTTTCTTCTTTTCCTATCCCAAGTACTAATGGAGAGTGTCTTCTTGCTACAACTATACACTCTGGCTCCTTTTCCCAAATAACACCTAAAGCAAATGCCCCTCTTACATATTTTAAAGCTTTTTTTACTGCTTCGAATAAGGTTGATGAATCGTCAATCTCTCTTTCAATTAAATGAGCAAGAATTTCTGTATCCGTCTCTGAGACAAAAATATGACCTTCTTTTTTAAGAATATCTCTTAATTCAGAATAATTTTCTATTATACCATTATGAACTACAGCTAACTGTTGTTTACAATCAAAATGAGGATGTGCATTGTCTTTAGTAGGAGGGCCATGCGTTGCCCATCTAGTATGTCCTAAACCTATAGTTGTTAGTATTTCTCGAGTCTTCCCAATCTTTTTATCAAGAGTGGAAAGCTTACCAGAGCATTTAATAATATTTAATTTATTATCTTTAATCCATGCAATGCCCGCAGAATCATATCCTCTGTATTCAAGTCTTCTTAACCCGTCCAACAAGACAGGAATTGCATGCCTAAATCCTATATAACCAACTATACCACACATATTTCCTCCATCACTACTAAATAAAGCGTACTAAATATCTTTATCTAGCCCCTTCTCTAAACAATATAATTTTAACAGTTTTCAAAATAATATAGAGATCAAAAAGTAAAGACATGTGCTTTATATAATAAAGATCATACTTTAACTTTTCCTTAGCATCTTCAATAGAGGCACCATAAGGATAACTAATTTGTGCCCAACCAGTTATACCTGGTTGTACCGCATGTCTTTGTTCATAATAGGGAATGATTTTAGCAAGCTCTTTTACGAATTCTGGTCTTTCAGGTCTAGGACCAACAAAACTCATTTCTCCTTTGAGAACATTCCACATTTGGGGAATTTCATCTATACGCAATTTTCTTATAATTCGTCCTACCTTTGTTACTCTGGGATCATTTTTTTGGGCCCACTGAGCCCCATATTTTTCTGCATCTACTCTCATTGATCTAAATTTAACTAACACAAAATTTTTCCCATCTTTACCAACCCTTACTTGTTTAAAAAACACTGGACCTGGAGATTCTATTTTAATTAAGATTGCAGTTAATAATAAAATTGGAGATGTTAGAATAAGTCCTATAATGGAAAGTATAATACCAACAATTCTCTTGCTTATTAATGTGATAAAGGACTTTTGAAAACCTTCACCAAATATAAGCCAACTAGGATTTATCTTTTCTACTAAAATTTTTCCAGTAAGATGTTCATAAAACGTTTCTCCTTCAATAATTGGAATACCATTTACTTTTAATTCTAAAAGTTCTTTAACAGGAAGTTTTCCTCTTTTTTCATCCATTGCAACAACAACAGCTTCTACTTGTTGCTCTAGAACGCTTTTATAGAGGCTATGAAAACCTAAAATAAAATTTATATTTTGTAATTCAGGTGTTTGTGGATAAGGTGTTTCTGCTGCCAGTGCTACAATTTTATATCCACAATCAGCATTATCTCGCACCTCTTTGATGATTTCTAAGGGGAAATCTCCATTGCCTACAATTAGTACAGGTGTGGTCCAAAGCCCCTTTTTTAGTACGGCACAATAAGCATATCGCCATAAAGAGCTCAATATAACAAAAACTAATAAACTAACTAAAAATATCCATTTAGCAGGAAGTAATCTTGGATATATCAAAAATATAAATCCTAACACAAGACATGCACCACCCAATGCATGTATTAGGCGAAAAGTCATATCTAAATAACTAAAACCATATTTAAAGTTATATAATTCATGATAATATAAAGATATTTGGCATATAAAAACTATAAATAAGATCTTAATCCATAGAAATGTAGAATAAATTATAGATATATTATATCTATGTTTATAAACTGCTACAGCTAATAATGATATTAAAAGTAAAAAAGTTTCTCCTGTAAAGAATAATAATTTTCTTAT
>CAZODM010000037.1:15645-17115 GCA_964578585.1 uncultured Desulfobacterales bacterium
CGCAAAACTTTTATATTTTCTGTAGCGGGAGAAGCAGGATTATTTAACACTACAAGACTTGCATCAATCTTTTTTGAAGTTATTTTTTTAGCTTCGTAATCATTATTAGTTATAGTGAACATTTAATACCTCTAAACTTGTTTTGGTTTAGATGAAAGAAAACTTGTTTTTTAAACTATTTAATATATCGTTTAAAGACCCAGCTCCATATTTCCAAAGGAAAAATAAAAGCACTGCAATACAACCATATCCTATTAAAGCAATAAATAAGAATAAGAGATTTTTTAATATCTTTTTTCTCTTTTGTTCCTTTGTCGGAATAAATGGAATGCAAGCAATCACATATAATCCTAAATTACTTTCTATTTCTTCAATATCATAAAATACACCAGACATAACATCTTTTATAAAAGCTATTCCAAAGGCAAAAGCAATAGCTGCAATAAAAGTAATTATTAAAATTCGTTTTATCTTAGGTTTTATTGGTTTTTGAGGAATTCTAGCAGGATCAATAACCCTAAACTGCTCCCCTTCCTGTAACTGTTCAAGTGCTTGAGCTTGTTCTGCTGCAATCTTTCTTGATAAAAGACTGTCATATATCTTTCTTACCGTATTGTAACCCCTTGTTAATTCAACTAGTTGTTCTTCTACTTTAGGAGTATCTTCTATTCTTTTATTATAAATATCAATTTGTTGTTGAAGCCTTTCTTTTTCTGCATTTAAAGCTTTAATTTCAAGTTTTGTATTTTTTATTTGATATTTTAATGCAACAATTACTGAATTTTGTTTAGGATTAAAAACTAAAGGATTACTTGTTTTTTTAGAATTTGTGTTAGATTTACTAGTCTTTTGTTTTTGCTTTTTTAAGCGGGCTATTTCTCTTTTTAAAGCTATAACATCTGGATATTGATCTGTATATTTAGCTCTTAATGCTTTAAGTTTTGCATAAAGTTCTGCAAGCGTAAGAGGTTGATTACTACTTTGTGTATTATTTGAATTTAAGTATGCAGTCTGTTGATTCTTTAAACGTTGCTCTTCTTCAGTAAGTTGCCTTTCTAAAAGAAGTAATCTATCTTGAGAATTATTTATACTTTGTTGTACATTATTTAGCTGATCTTGAAGACGTTGTAACATTGCTAAGTTAGCACTTTCTTGAGATGGAAGCTCACCCATATGTTCCATTTTAAATTTACGTAGAGCGTCTTCACGTTGTTTAAGTTGTTGAGCTACTTGTTGTAACTGCTGTTCTAAAAAATCAGTTGTAGTCTGTGCTTGTAATTGTCTAAGTTTTAAATTTTGTTCAATAAACATATTGGCTAATGCATTTGTGACTTTAGTAATTAATACAGGATCTTTTCCTTGATATGTTAGTATAAAAGTATTACCTCTATCTCTAGAGTTAATGGTTATTTGATCTCTCATATATTCAACAACTGACTCCATAGGTAGTTGTTGTCTTAATTTAGGATA
>CAZODM010000037.1:17215-18847 GCA_964578585.1 uncultured Desulfobacterales bacterium
CTCTCATATATTCAACAACTGACTCCATAGGTAGTTGTTGTCTTAATTTAGGATATAGATTAAATTGTTGAATAACTTTTTCTAGATTAGTTCTACTAGTAATTTCTTGCCATATAGTTCTAATACGTAATTTTACATTACCTGTTACTGTAGGCTTTACATAATTTGTAGGTATCTGTTGAGGAATTAATACAATAGTTGTGCTTGTCGAATATATTTTAGGTGTATAAAGCAAGTATATAATACCAGCTATTAAAATAGGAATCATTGAAAGAATAATAGTCCACTTTCTCCTAAGACATAAAGAAATATAAAAACTCAGATCAATATTTTTCTTTTGTTCTTCTTGTCCTGGCATTTCATTTCACCACTTTATTTATAATTTTGATATACCATGTGCAGAAAGTCCTATTGTAATAGTCCAATCTTGAAAAGACTCTGTATTATCTGTAACGTTTCTTTTTATATAAGATATCGACGAAAAACCAGTTAACCATTTAAGAAAAGTTCTGTGTAAAGAAAAACTAGTATTCCATGTTTCATAAATTTTATCTTCTGATGCTGGTTTTTCATAAAGATATCCAACAGAAAAAGACATGCTTGTAAATTCACCCAATTTATAACTAATAGAACTTGTGATACCTCGTGTTCTAGTAAAACCTTTTCTTTCTGGACCAACATATTCTTCTTTGTATCCACCCTTACCAGTTATAGAAATTCCTCCAGATTCTAATGCCTTTTTTAAACTAAGAGAATATGTAATTCCACTATTAGAATACGACCTTGTGGGATTTCTATAATAATATCCCAAAGATAAACTACTAGATAAATGAGGTCCAACTTGGTGGCTTATACCAACATTAGCAGATTGAGTAGTATAATCTTCAGTCTTAAGAGCCTCTGAATGAAATCGTGCCACATTATATGTAAAAGAACTACTAGTATGAGGAGTAATAATCCATGTAACACCTGAGGAATAATTACTTGTATAATTTGGAGGGGTTCTCTCATATTCACGTCTATTAAAAGAATATCCAAAATTAAAACCAATATGCTCTTTAGGCCAGTAGGACACACCTATAGTAGGTCCATAAGAAATGCTATCTTCTACAGATGGATCTCTATTTTGTTGTCTTGAATCAGAATAACGTACAGATAACTTATCCCTATCAGTAAAATTATATGTACTTCCTATCGTACTTGTTATAGTATAATAAGATTTTCTAGTTTTTCTTATAGAAGTAACATTATCTGTTGTCTCTTGAGCACTATTTGATAGAAAGTAACTTTCATTAATAAAATAATTAAATTTTTCTGTTAAATGATGGATCCAATTTAAAGAAAAGTTTTGTCCAGGAAAGTCATAATTATGGTGTCTCGCATAATAAGAAAGAGGAGCTTCATAATTTAAACTCAATGTAGTATTTTCAGTATTTCTCCTTAAAGAAAGAGTGGGTGTTAGATGAGTTATAAAGTCTGACATTTCATTTGTACTAGTACGATTAATATTACTATCCCATGTTTCTGTAACACTAAGTCCATAATGTAAAAACCAGTCAGCAGCAATAACAGCATGGTCACTAATAGTAAAACTAAAAATTAATAGTATTACTAGATACTTCCCAATCCTCT
>CAZODM010000038.1:0-18698 GCA_964578585.1 uncultured Desulfobacterales bacterium
TTATTCCTCCATATACAAATGAAGAATATTTTAGTTATGAATAAAATTCTTAATTGTTAACTGCAACGGGAAGTGTATGAATTACAAAATGAAGTGTTGAAATGTATTATTGGGGGATAAGGAGATAATTCATAATTAAAAGAAATAAAGATATATATCTTTTTGCCGAATACTAGATCATAATTCCTATGAAAATGTAACGCTTAATTTGATTAAGCTTAAGGAGTAATAAATGACTTGGTTACCTTTTTTGAAGAAAAAAGAGAAAAATCAAATAGTAGTAAAAAATTTTAATAATAAAGCAAAAAATTCGCAAATTTGTCTTATGTGTTTTCATGGTAATATTAAAAAACAGATAATTAACTATTTTAATGAACAATTTCTTACTAAAGGTCAACATATAAAACATGGTGGAATATCTTCATCAAATACTATACTGTCATTAATCGCATTAGCAGGAGGAGCTATCTCAATATCAACTACATCATCTAAGCATTTATATATAGCAACTGCTAGTCCTGATCATTTAATGAAAATTGGAAATGGTGTAGGTAGCGCTATTTTAAAGAATGGACGTATTATTGGTCATGCTCCTTTTGTCCCTGCTTCAAATGCATTAATACCTGTTGTTGCGCCTTTAATGGCATTTCAAGTTATTAGTACAATTACGATATTAGATAATTTTAATTTGATAAATCAAAAACTTGATAACATACAAAAATCTATAGATCGTATTATAAGACGTAATGAAGCTACATTTGTTGGTGAAATCAATAGTGTTGTAAATCGCATTACTGATATAGAAAATAGATTAAAGATAAATAAAGGTTTTACTAATGATATGATAATAAGATTAGCTTTAATAGAAGATAAAATAAATTCTATTTTTGAACGTTATTCATATCTATATAGTAATTTAAAATTAAATAATAAAAATGTTAATACAATATCAACAGATGATATAAATTTTAAAAATCTAGATGCTTATATGACTCTAATTACTTCTATATTAGATATAAAAGTAGATCAGTTAAGACTAAAATTAGCTATACAGGAAAATCCTGCATATGCCGAAATCGCATCAAGACAATTTAAGAAAAAAATAGAAAGATATAGTTTATTGTGGCAAAACATTAAAAAAGATATATCAAAAATTCATGATATACATGATCAGATTAAAAATACTATAGAGCATATGAATTGGTGGCAAAAACATGTACCAAGTTGGCTGGGAGGTAAAAGAGATAACTATATAGAATTAAATAACAAAGCTACAGAACTAAATAATTTAATAAAAAATGATATAATAACTGAACAAATAAAAAAAATAGAAAATCCAGATTATTATAAAAATCATAATAAAAATTTTAGTTTAATCTATTGGAAAGAAAATAATACAGTATATTCATATCATAGCAATGATATTATTATCAGAAATGCTGCATAATTGGCAATATACAAATTATTCATTATAACATATAAATACAAACTATTATATTAGAAATAGTTTAAAAAATTTAAAAAATCACAATAAAAAATTAGATACAAATAAGAATTAGATACTATCTGCCTTTAGTAAATATGGCAATAAAGCTTATTATTGAAATTGATGATACCGGTATTGAGTCTATTGTTAAGAATAAAGTACCACTATGGCTTTATCCTTTTATAGGATTAAAATTTATTGATAAAAATAAATTAATAGCTAAACAGCTTGTTAAAAGGATTAAAGAACAATTTGACAATGAAAACATAGAGGCACATATATTTTATAAGATTCAGGAATAACTAGTAATTTAAAGTCTAATTTGGGATAGATTAATAAAAAACAATTTAAATTAAAGCATTTTGTGAAATATAATCTTTGACTTTAGATATATCTGCAGGAAGCACCGTTAGCCGTTGTTTCCTTTTTTCTAAATCTTTTAAAGCATCTGGTCTATCAGGATCCTTACCAATAGCCCTTTTGACCGCATCTGGAAACTTAGCAGGATGTGCTGTTGCAAGACATATTATAGGTATGTCATTAAAGTTATTCCGCAATTTTTGAGCTGCACAGACGCCTACTGCAGTATGTGGATCTAATATATATTTATCTGTCGAATAAACATCTGCTATGGTAGCTATGGTTTCATCTTGATTTATAGATTCTGATATAAAGTCTTTCTGAGTCCTTTTTTGTTCCTCCTGGGAGAATGTTATACAGCCTGTTTTGCTGAAGTTTAACATAACCTCCTTAACTCGTTTACTATCTCTATTGTATAGATAAAATAAATATCGTTCAAAGTTACTTGCTATTTGTATATCCATTGATGGACTAATTGTTGGTATAACACTTCCTAGTTTATATTCTCCTTTACATACAAAGCGGGTAAGTATATCGTTTTCATTAGTAGCCAATATTAATTTATAAATCTTATTGGATAGCAGATTCTTAGCTATATAGCCTGCAAAGATATCACCAAAATTGCCTGTAGGTACAGAAAAAGTTACCTGTTTTGTACCTGTTTGCTCAGAAACTCTAAAATAAGCGTATATATAATAGACTACTTGTGCCAAAACTCGTGCCCAATTTATAGAATTTACAGCACCTAGCTGATATTTATCTTTAAATTCAAGATCTGAGAATATTGCCTTTACAATGGCCTGACAATCATCAAATGTTCCTTCTATGGCAATATTAAAAACATTTTTTTCTGGAACAGTAGTCATTTGAAGGGCTTGTATGGGACTTACTCTCCCATGGGGATGTAAAATAAAAATATTTATATTTTTGCGTCCTTTTACACCATAAATCGCAGCGCTTCCTGTATCTCCAGATGTTGCTCCTAAGATGTTCATTTTTTTATTTTCTTGCGTTAGGAGATATTCAAACATATTTCCTAAAAGCTGAAGAGCTATATCTTTAAATGCCAAAGTAGGCCCATGAAAGAGTTCTAATAAAAAAAAGTCCTTAAGCGCCACAACTGGTGTAACTTCTTTTGTATCAAAGACTTGATAAGAGATATTAATAAGGTGCTTAAGTGTATCTTCTGATATATCAGAAATAAATAGTTTCATTACTTCAAGGGCAAGATCAGGATAACTAAGAGACCTCCATCTAGTTTGTATATCTTCATCGACTACAGGAAGTGTCTCTGGTAACAATAAACCACCATCTCTAGCAAGCCCCATCATTACAGCTTGTTTGAAGCTTATAGGTTCAATACCACCTCGTGTACTTATGTATTTCATCTTTTCTCCTAAATTTTTAATGATGGTGATGTTTATGGTGATGTGGTAACTCACTTTGTTCTAAAGCACCACCAGCACTTTCTAGAAGTTTTTTTAGCAGTTCTTCAATCTCTTCTGCCTTGTTATAAATTGTAAGAAGTTGTTTAGCAAGTAGAGATTCCCCATCTTTTTCTAGTTGTTCTGCCCATCTTTTAAATTCATCTCCATGTGCATGGTTATGTTCTATCCAATGGGGCAGTAGATGACGCAGTTTATCTTTTGTACTTAAATTTTGTTTCATTTTTAGTCCTCCAGTTTAGAATTTTAAATTGGTTCTAGTACAATTCTATGTTTTAAAAGATCTATATAACAAATCTTTGCCTTTAACTCTTTGGGAGCTTCAAATAACGCTTGAACTTTTACTTTGTCTTCATAAGGTTCTACCCAAATAACATCTTGCATGATTTCTTCTTCTTTGTCTTCTTTTTTTAAGAATAGGGTTGACTGACACATAATAGGCTCCTTAATTTTTTTAAAAAAGTTAAACTATTTTTTATTTTTTGACGTATAATCTTAATCATGGGTTCTAGTAATAAATATAATTTTCACTGTAAGATAACACTAATAAAAAATAATAGTAGCAATAAATATTAGTATTACTTATTTTAAAAACGTGTTATGTCAAGTTAAAAATTAACTGTAAAAAACAAGGAGGATGTGATGGCGCGTTCTATCAAGGCCATTGAGGCCATGGAAATTTTAGATTCAAGAGGTAATCCTACAATTAGAACCTTTTTAGAGTTAGATGACGGAACAATCGGGGTAGCCTCTGTACCGTCAGGAGCTTCTACAGGTGAATTTGAGGCATTAGAACTTCGTGATGGAGATAAGAATCGATATGGTGGAAAAGGGGTTTTAAAGGCAATATCCAATGTAAATGACATCATTGCCCCTCGCCTTGTTGGTATGGACGTTACAAAGCAAGCAGAGATAGATAAAATAATGATTGAACTAGATGGTACAGAGAATAAAGAAAAACTTGGAGCAAATGCAATCCTTTCTGTTTCTATGGCTGCAGCTAGAGCTGCTGCAAAGTCTTGTGGACTTCCTCTCTATGCTTATCTTGGAGGTGTTCAAGCCAACAGAATCCCTGTTCCTATGATGAATGTCTTAAATGGTGGAAAACATGCAGATAATAGCGTTGATTTTCAAGAATTTATGATTTGTCCAATAGGTGCTCCTAACTTTGCGGAAGCTTTAAGATATGCATCTGAAACCTTTCATGCACTAAAGGCAATTCTTAAATCCAAGGGTTATGCTACCTCTGTTGGAGATGAAGGTGGTTTTGCTCCAAACCTTAAAAGTAACGAAGAGCCATGTGAATTAATCGTTGAAGCAATAGAAAAGGCTGGATATAGACCAGGTGAAGACATAGCAATTTGTTTAGATCCTGCTGCTAGCTCCTTTTATGAAAATGGCAAATATGTACTTTCAAAATCTGGAGGTGGAGAAAAGACAAGTACAGAATTAGTAGAGTTATTTAAAGAATGGGTTGAGAAATATCCTATTGTATCTATTGAAGATGGCCATGCAGAAGAAGACTGGGAAGGTTTTAAATTGATGACTGAGGCCTTAGGGGATAAGATTCAGATTGTAGGTGATGATATATTTGTAACGAATACAAAATTTATATCAAGAGGTATTAAAGAAAAAACCGCCAATGCAGTCCTTATAAAACTAAATCAGATAGGTACAGTAAGTGAAACCATAGACGCAATTCGCATGTGTAGAGAGGCTGGATGGGGATTTGTTGTCTCGCACAGATCTGGGGAAACGGAAGATCCATTTATAGCAGATTTTACCGTGGCAATGGACGGCTGTCAGATTAAAACTGGTTCTTTAAGTAGAAGTGAACGACTCGCTAAGTATAATCGATTACTTGAGATAGAAAGAGAACTCGGAAAGGCTGCTCGCTTTGAGCATCCTCTTAAGAGAAACTAATAAATTAAAAGAAATATAACAGGGGTGGGAGGAATTCAGCTTCCTCCTCCCAGCCCTTTTAATATCTCTAGCTCATCTTGTGAAAGATTTTCCTGTATTAATTTTAAAAATTCGTCTTTATCTTTTATAGAAAAGGTATCCCAAAACTTAGGTGAAAGTGCATATAAAAGAGGACGACCTATAACTTCTTTTCTTCCAACTATATTTATAAGTCCTAATTCAAGTAGTTGTTTTAATATATAACTTGATTCTATACCACGAATAGCCTCTATTTGTGCTCTAGTAGCAGGTTCTTTACAAAGCAATATTGCTAGTACTTCTAATGCAGCATTGCTAAGTCTAATCGGTGCACCATCAACAATAGAAGAGATCCAATCTTTTAACTCCTTCTTTGTTTGGAATCTCCAGCCATTTTTAGTCTTAACAAGTTCAATACCTCTGTCTTTAGATTTGTATTCATTTGATATATGGGCTAAAGCTTTCTCTATTTCTTTTTTGTTGTAATCCTTTAAAAGTTTAAAAAGTCTTTCAACAGAAACAGGCTCCGGAGAAGAAAAGACTATTGCTTCGATAATAGCTTTTAACTCCATATCTGTTAAAGCTCTTGTACCACAACGGTACCGCTCACCTTTACTTCTTTACCGTTATTATCAATAAATGATATGTAGGCCCCATTTATCTCTATCTTAAACCTACCTTTCCAAGTCCTTATTACATGACCATTTGCATCATATAAGATTACTTCTCTCTTTAGTCCAATAAGTCCAGATTCAAAGTGCTTAAAACTTTTTCGTTGATTCTGAGTACACCCCCACATACTACCAACTGAAAAGGCTGCAACAATAAGTAAAAATATAATGAGATACTTAGCAATTTTCTCTTTCATCCCTTCCTCCTAGATATCTAAGACACAGTGTTTAAGCCTAGTTTAAATGCCTTTAGATTAGCTTCTATAAATTTAGGTTTCACACGCTCTTTAATTGTTTCTATAAATAATTCCTTAGATATGTCTAAGAGATTAAGTCCAATTAATACTCCTAAGAGAACAATGTTGGCAGCCTTAGATGTTCCAGCTTCTTTGGCAAGAGATGTTGCGTCTATAGCATAAGTATTTTGAAACCTATCTTTTATAAAATTAAGAAGATCATCTACGTTAGGATATTTTTGTAACCCAAGTTTAACTGTAATCGGCTCTACTGGATCAGTATTAGTAATAATAGTTGTTTTTACATTGCACCTATCAAGTGCTCTTAATGTCTCAACAGGTTCTGTACTAATTAATATATCTGCCATCCCCTTAGATATAACAGGGGCTTTTATGCCACCAGTCATTACACTAGATTCAACTACTCCTCCTCTTTGTGCCATACCATGCACTTCACTTACCCTTACATCATAACCAGCTTTCATTACAGCCTCTCCAAGAAGCCTTGAGGCAAGAAGAGTTCCTTGACCACCTACACCTACAAAGCATATACGTTTTTTCATTTTTTGCCTCCCACAACCTTTCGTTTATACAAAATACAAGGTGCACGCGAGATAACTACTGCCAGTTCATTTAACTCAATTATCTCTTTAAATGTGTTTATTGCCTCTTGTTTCTTATAAGGATCAATAATCCTTATATGTTTTACTCCACATGCCTTTACAATATCTTCTATTAAGACTCTAGTATGCCCTTCATAGCCCGGAGGCATTAATTCAATGCCAGGGTTGGGCTGGTGTCCTGTCATAGCAGTAGTAGAATTGTCTAAAACAACTAGAATAAATTTATGATTATTATGGACAGCATTTACTAATGGAGATATACCCGAATGGAAGAATGTAGAATCTCCTATAAAGGCTATAATCTTCTGTTGTGTTGCAACAGAAAAACCCGCAGAAGAACCAACACTAGATCCCATACAAAGTAGATAATCTGCCATATTAAATGGTGGAAGAAGTCCAAGGGTATAACAACCAATATCTGTAGGAAATATGACATCTTCTTCTTTTATATTACATTCTTTTAGTGCCTCTTTTACTACTGTATATGTCTCTCTGTGTGGACATCCTGCACAAAGTGAAGGAGGTCTTTGAGGCACTTCTGGCATATTAGAGATATCTGGAATCGATTCTTTTGGTGCGTCTATGCCTATTAGTTCTGCAATAAGCTCTATTACCTCTAGTGGATCGATTTCATATAGACGACTTAGGTGCTTTGTCCCCTTTCCATATATTGGGACCTCCATTGCTGCATCTTGTGCAATGCCCTTGATAATCTCCTCTTGAAAAGGTTCAAGTTCCTCAACAACAAGGACTCGTCCTACTTTTCGTAAAAACTCAAATATCATACGTCTTGGTTGAGGATAGGTAAGTCCAAGCTTTAAAAAACGTACTTTATCCCAAGCATTTAAAAACTCTATCGCATCTTCCACATAGCAAGCAGCTATACCTGTTGCTATTACCCCTATATCTCCTGAGCCCTTTAGCATATTAAATGGAGTATTTTCTGCTTCTAATGCTGCCTGTTCAAATCTTTCCAATAAGATTTTGTGCCTAATCCTTGCAACAGCAGGAACTGGAACCCAACGTTTGTTGTCTCTCTTAAAGCATCCTGGTCTAGATTGTTTTTCAGGTAATTCCCCAAATATTACAGGTCCTCTTACATGGCTTGTCCTAGTTGTAGTCCTAATAATAACAGGTAGCTCTAGGCGTTCAGATAACTCAAATGCGGCAATAGTCATATCCTTGGCTTCTTGAGGATTTGTAGGTTCAAACATAGGCAAGGAGGCCATCTTAGCATAGTATCTATTGTCTTGTTCATTTTGACTGCTATGCATGAAGGGATCATCTGCTGTCACAATCACCATACCTGCCTTAACACCAATGTATGCCAATGTATTAAAGACATCTGAAGCTACATTTAACCCAACGTGTTTCATACATGTAAGAGAACGCTTACCAGAAGCTGCTGCAGCAGCACAGACCTCCATTGCTACCTTTTCATTTGTTGAAAACTCAAAATAAAGAAGTTCTGGTGCCTTAGTAGAAATAAAAAAGAGATTGTTAGCAATCTCTGAAGACGGAGTGCCTGGATAGGCAGCACATATGTCTACTCCAGCTTCTAGAGCTCCTCTTACAATTGCTTCATTTCCTAAAAGTAAGGCCTTTTTCCCTACTTCTTTTGATATAAGTTCCATATTTTTATACCTCTTAAAGAAAGATTTTTTATTGATTTTCTTCTCTTACAATATCTCCTACTGAGATATCTTTGCCTTTGATAATCTGTGCCTCACTGGCATCTGTCCCAAACAAAAGTTTAACTTTTATTTGTCCTTTTAAAGGACCTGGGGCATAGCCTAAAAATTGTTTTGTTATGGGATCAATGATATCACTTCCTTTACCATAGACAAAAAATATGTCCTTAGGACGTACTCCAGAAAGCCTTCCAGCATTTATAAAAACCTTATCACCCTTTACTTTTACAACCCTACATGACCATTGAGTAGCCCTAACTATATCTGCAGAAATCTGTGGAGCGATCTTATTAAAGTCATCAATTGTTGCCCAATAGGAACCAATAAGTGTGCTTTGCTGTGCATCTATTACGTCAATCCTTAATTTAGGACTATTTTGGGGTTGATAGACTAATATATAGGCTTGAATTCCTACTTGGGCCGCTATTTTTCTACGAACAGAGCTATAGGTTAAATCAGATACACTTAATCCTTGATCCCTTAGAAGTTTTGATAAATAAGCTGCATCTACAGGTTCTACACCATTAGTCTTCCTAAGTGCCTCAGGAAGGAGAGTAAGTACATCCAAACCTCTACTACCCATAAGTGATAATAAAACAACCTTTCTTTTTAAAATTGGAAGCCCATTTGATCCAAATTCCCTAGTTGGTAATCCTTTTAGCTTTGCCTCTAATTTTGCAACTCTTTTTTCTAATTCCTTTTCTTTTTCAGAGCTACTACCAAAAAGGGAGATAGTTTTTACTTGTCCTTGAGTCTTTTTAAAATAATCTGCAGTAATTAATTGAGGGTGTTCAATAATTTCGTTGTTTAACTGAGACTGTTTGGCTGTGGTAGAATTTGACGTGTTAGATTTGGGAGTAGATTTTGGGGTAGTAACAGCGCATGAAACTAAAAGTAAGACGAAAGATAATAAAAAAATATAATTACTTTTTTTAGTTTTCATAAAAGATACTCCATAGAAAAATTCGATCTACAAACATAATACCTATTAATAAAAAACGAAAGACCCAAGTGTAAACACTTGGGTCTTTATACTCCTTATTTAATTAAAGGCTTATGAGATTAAAAGAACCAAAGTAGTTCTGCAGCAA
This sequence comes from uncultured Desulfobacterales bacterium, assembly GCA_964578585.1. Taxonomy (GTDB): domain Bacteria; phylum Desulfobacterota; class Dissulfuribacteria; order Dissulfuribacterales; family JAMONC01; genus JAMONC01. Next base: position 9,545 of record CAZODM010000038.1, read on the forward strand.
ACCTCATAGATACATCGTCTGCAGACTTACCACTATTAAAGTCTGCACCAGCGCCATATTTACCATAGGCATCGAGAGCCTTTGTTATATCTTTAGCACCATGACCAGGGAATAGAAAAGCTGCTCCACCTTTAAGCGCTACATTTTGATAAATCTTATAACAGAGTTCATTATTCCATTCAATTCCCATGAAAGAGTGGATACGAGCATTTGTTACATAGTTATAATATCTAAAATAGTTTTCTACTGCTTTGCTCTGGTTAAACCACATAGCCATTATATGGGTATTGTAATACCATTTACCATAGCTGGCTTTAAGTCCACCACCTAACATCCAAAATCCTGGATTATCCATACTACCTTTACCATTGATTGAGGCACCTGCACTTGTACCAAAATAACATGGGAACATACTATACAAAGTCTGTCCTAAGATTGGGTTGCCATCAAAGGATATACTTTGTTCACTTCCAAAACGTGGGGTAAAGCGAGTGATACCAACTGCAGGAGCAAAACCGTTTAGTTTATTGTCATTTTGATTAGCATCACCTTCAAGATAATAACCACCTACATGAACTTCAAAACTATTTAAGGATACATACTGATGAAGGTCTATAGCTAGATCTGCAAAAGCAGCAAAGCTATTTATATCTTTATCTGCATTACCTGTATGATTGAAATCATAGTTATAATCACCAACACAATATACTACTTCGGCCAATGGTTTTATGATTCCATAATAGCCTTTATAATTTAAGCCTATAAAGTGACGGGTAATATCTCTGGAAATCTTGGTGTTGCTAATCACATAAGGGGTGAAATTCCTATCTAGGAAATAAAAGCCTTGTAAATAGGTTTCTCCCAACCTGTATCCTGCTTTTACATAATAAAGTGTTCTATCTTCATCCCTTCCAGAAAAGGCAGATCCTAGAGGATTTGAACTTCCTAAAGCATAGCCTGCTTCATTTTCATCCTTTTTGATATACCAAAATGCCCAATCAAAACCATTCTTAGCGCCAACAATTCCAATACCAGGATCATCGTCGCCATAAACTAGACCACCATATCCAACATCAACACCTCGAACATCCCAACCTGCCTCAAGCTGAGAAGAAATCCAAGGTAGATTTATTGTACCAAGTAGTCTCTCAATACCAAACTGTTGGCTTTGATCCCCTTTAGCAAAGTCTGTACGATCTGCAACTCCTCTATCAAATAGAGAGTCCATTTCTAGTGCCATATAGACACTCCATTCATTTTTACGGGCAAAGTTAAAGAATAACCTGTTTTCTGTACGGATATAATCATCCTTAACAGCACCAGCTCCCTCATTTAAGTGAGCTCTTGTATTGCTTTTGTAAATATCATAACTACTAGGAGTAGCAGATAGGTTTCCAAGTCGTGCCATTGCTTCAGCAGCCCTAGCATCTTCGCTTCTACCTAGCTGATTAGATAGTCCAAAATCTCTATTTATTTCTGATGTTGGTATTATTCTTATTTGTCCACCTAATCTAACAGTTATTCCTCCAATAGTTTGGACTTCTACAGTCCCCGGACCTGCATAACAGTTACCCCAAGAAAACAACAACAGGGCAAAAAACATCAAAAGAAATTTAAAAGTTACTCTACCTTTCATAAGTCCTCCTCTCCTTTTGAGTATTTTTGTCTTAAAGCCCTTCTCTTTTCGTAGGCTTCTCTTACAATTGCAACATCTTCTATAAATTCTTTAAGTTCCTCTAAAGTTAAAGCCTGCGGGCCATCACAAAGTGCAGTTTTTGGATCCGGATGGCACTCTACAAGAATCATATTTGCTCCTGCAATAACTCCTTGGGCAGCAGCATGAAATATATCTAAAATTCCTTCTGGGGAGCGATCTTTTACTCCTGCAGAATGCGTAGGATCTACACAAACAGGAAGCCTTGTAAGACGTTTTACAACAGGAACATGGCCAAAATCTATAAGATTTCTATGGGGGAGTCCTAATTGAGATTTAACCCCTCTAAGACAAAAGACAATATGTCTATTACCTTCACTTGCTATATACTCACAGGCATTTAGAGATTCCTCTAATGTTAGTCCCATTCCTCTTTTATAAAGTACAGGAAATTCATGCTGAGAACCAACTGCCTTTAATAATTCAAAGTTTTGGGCATTTCTGGTGCCTATTTGAAGCATTACTCCTGTAGGATGCCCAGTTTGCTCAAGAGCTTGCCTTATTTCATCTATATGATTTTCCTTTAAAACCTCCATTGCAATGATTTTAACTCCATATTTTCCTGCAAGCTCAAATACGTATGGCAAACATTTAGCTCCATGTCCTTGAAAGTCATAAGGACTTGTGCGAGGTTTATATGCTCCCATTCTTGCTGTTTTAATTCCTAATTCTTGAAGACATTGAAAGACTTGTTCTACATGTTCTCTAGTGTCAACAGCACAAAGCCCTGCAAATATTTGGAGGCTATCTTGATCAAATAGAATATCTTGATACGTAAAACCAACTGGGTGGAGATGGATATCGTGTCTTCCTATCTGGCGATATTTACTAGATACCCTTACTACCATCTCCACTCCATCCATAGATTTTATAGGCTCAGCAGGGATATTATGAGTAGGTCCAATTAAGTGAATCTCTGTTACAGGACGTATTTCCCCTTCTGATTCTACAATCTTAACTTTTATCTCTGGGAAATGAGATAAAAAAGAAACAATATCCTCTACTTCAGGACCATCTGCCCTGATTTCTGGACGCATGATAATAATCATGGCTTTCACACTCCTCAATAAGTAAAAAATGAATATTAATTCACTTATTATCACTTTGGCCTAGGTAGGTCAATACATAATTTAGTAAATAATTTGGGGATTAAATAGAGTGCCACTAATATTAATATATCTAATCATTCTATTAGAAGAAATTTTTATTCTAATATTAATTGGAGACATTGATATATAGTGTGTGTTAAGAATAATGTCACCTGTTATATCTAACTTAGGTACGCCCTGAGCTTTTAGATCTTTAATGGTAATTTTGTTCCTATTAATTAAAATTGATGTAACTAAGTTGCTTAAGTTTAATTTTAATATCTTAGAAGATAATATTAATTTATTAACTTTAGCTTGTATGATACCATTTTTTGTTAATAAATTTAAATTACCAACTATAATAATACATCCTTTTATAGAGTTTATTTTAAAATAACTTTTTAAAAATGATAAATTAAATTTACCATTATAGTATAGTTTTTGACCACGTTTTTTTACTTTTAAAGTTAATTTAAGTGGTTTTGATATAATTAAAACCTCTCGTTTTATAAGTAAAAGAGGATTATGATTAATAGTTATAGATTTAATAGTATATATTTTTCCATTTATATACAATTTAATATTTTGAATATCAGTATATAATAAATTACTATTCAGTTTTTGATAATGAATTATATTACTATATTTTGCTATCATTCTATTTATTATATATCTTGAATAAGTAGTATACGGAAATAAAATAATAAAGCTAATAATGAATATTATAATAGATATTATAGTATAATAAAAATATTTTTTCATTTTTTAGTTATCTAATTATAATTGTGTTTTGCTAATTACTATATCCAAATCTACTAAATTATTCTGATGTTTAATTATATTAAATTTTTGTATGTATAAATTATTATATAATTCAATATCTTTAATAATTTTTAGTAACTGATTTAGAGTTAATGAATTAAATTTTACGTATACTATTTCTGTATTATTATTTGAGTTTATAGTTTTTAAATTAACAATATGATTTTCAATATTATTTTTAGTGGATAGCTGTTGAATAAAAGATAACAAACCTATATTTAAGGTATAGTTATATATTTTATTGTTATTTAATTCCTGTACTAAAAATTGGACTTTTTTTATTTGATTAACTAAATCATAATATCTGGATTTAGTTTGTTCCATTTTAGTATTAAAAAAAGAGTAAGTCCAAAAAAAGATAAAGAAAATGACTATTGCAACAACAATATTTATGTATATGTTCTCTTTTGTTATTTTGACAGCTTGCATTTTAATGAAAAATTAATTTGTTTTTGTTCCTTTGAAGTATTCTCAATTTCAACACTAGAAAAATATTTTTGTAATTTTGTCCTTAGAATATCTAATCCAGATAATTGTGAAGTATGTCCATAACATAAAATAGTATTCTGTTGGTATGATATACTAGTTATTATACAATTTTTGGGGCATGCTACACTAAAATCATAAAGTATCTGTGAGATCTTATAATGATCAGATTTATTATTTAATTTACTTATTTTATATAATAAAAGTCCGTAAGGATCTTTACTATTTATAACCCCGGCTTGTTGATATAATTGGTTAATTCTATTATTAAGTTTATTATAAATTATATTAATAGACTTTAGTCTAAATATATTACCACCAATGAATATAGAATAAGCAAGTAAAATGATGCAAGCAAAATGAATAAGTTCCTTTTTATTGAAAACTTTCTTTTCTAAAAAAGATAACTCTATATCATTTTCTAGTTGATATATATTAAAAACAATATCATTTTCATCAAAAATATTAGACTCTGGCGTCAAACAAAGCTCAATCTTACCATTATTAAACTCATATACAATTTGTCCTACCTTATATAAAAATTTATCTTTTTTCTTACATAATTCTAAAAATGGTGTAGAAATATGTTTTGCTTTTTTAAAAATATGTGAATTAGCCGTAATAAAATGTTGTAACTTCTTGTTAAAAATAAAGACTATGACACTACTTTTAAGATGAATAAAACCAAAGTTAGAAACCAAAATTTCAGGGAAATGGGCTTTTAAATAATTCCATATAATGTTTTTAGTATTTTTGCTTTTACGTGGAATTTCTATAGAAATATAAAAAAAATAACTATCAGATATTATTAAATTGTATCTTTTTTTATGAGTTAGAGAAGTTATCTGTATAGGATCTAAACTCTTCTGGTTAAAATTAATATAATATAAGTTGTTATCTTTTAGAAATATATTAGAAGTAGTCATTGCTCCCAGCTTCTATATACTTTAATATTTTTATATAGTTTTTGTCTTTTTTTATAACATAATGATAACAATAACTAGTATTATTTAATATGATAAATATTTTGACATAAAAAATATTTGATGTTGTGGTTATAAAGGGTAATATCTTTAAATAAGTCTGATCTGAAATATTACATATATTCCTTATCATAGAAACATCCACAAAAGGGGATTTTTTTCTATACTCTATAATCTTTGCTACATATTGTGAAATTTCTGGTAAATATAAACTCAATGTCTGTTGATTAGCAAAATTTATATTAATTTTAGGGTTATCACTAATGACTGTAAAACTATTTTTAAATATATCATAAAGCTTATGTCCACAAAACGGTATATAGTTGATTTCATATAATGTATCTAGAAGTTTTCTTTTGTAAGTTGCTTTACAAGACCAATCTGTAGAAAATACTTCATAATTACTGCCTTTTATTCCCAACCATTTTAAAAGTGTATCTATATAATTATCTGGCAAATTATTTTGTTCCAACAAAGAATTTACTGCACAAAGGACCCTCTTTCTCGTAACATTTAGTCCTGTTTTTAAAAGATTTAGATTGATTTTAGCATTTAGAGGTTTAATTGATATTTTTATTATACCATTATCTATTGGTATTTCAGGTAAATTAAATATCCTATTATTAGGATTTATAATATTTTGTTGATTTCTCAACATATCATCTATGAGTTTAATAACATTGTTGGCATATATAGCAGCCTGATAATTATCTTTTAACTGTCTTATATTTGATATTTTTTTTATTGAAAATGTATTTATAGTCAAAGCTAATGAGGCTGCAATAGCAATAATGATTAAAGTTGCAATTAAAATGGAACCTTTATTCATTTTTATGATTTAAATTTAGTTATGAAAATATTAAATGGATTATGTTTATAAATAATTTTTAATTTTATTAAATAACATGGATTATGTAAAACTACTGAATAGTTATTATTATACCAAAATTCAAACTGAATGTTATTTACATTTGGTAATAGATATATAGTTTTATTATAATTTATATCTTTACGTATTTCTTGTCGTACTAGATAGTTTTTATATATAAAGTATTTTATTTTTACTGGTAGTGCACCATTAAAAAATAAGCTATGATAACTAGTAAATTCTAATTCATTATTACTATATTTTAAAGTATTGATTAGTGCCTCTCTATAATCTTGATTTATTAACTCTGATAGTTTACATATAACAGTAGATTCGCTATTATTTTTGGTAATTGTTGCTTCAATATTCGCTAAATTAATAATTAAAGTATAAGCGCCTAAAATCACTATTGATGATAAAAATATAGCTATCATCATCTCTAATAAAGTAAATCCCTTATATCTACATCTTTTGGTAAAAGATAAATTTAGTTTGTACATTATTATATTTAATTAGTAAATTAATTTTCTTAAATTTTTCAGAAATTGTAGGTTGAATATTAACTTTTATTTTAATCTTCTTAGAAAGATTATTCTTTAAAAGTAAATTATCAATGTTATAATTATAATTTATAATTTTACTAGTTAATTCAATCCCTTCCTGTATTGTTAAAAGTTTATTATTGCTATACGTGACTAGATCCAAAGATTGATTAACTAAAAAATAGATACTAATAGCTGCAATAGAAAATATGGCTAATGCTATTACAACTTCCAATAAAGTGAAACCATCAAACTTTTTAGCTTTCATTATTTTTTATGTGTGTTACCAAAAGTATTGGTATAGACTCAATTTCTTTATTATTAGATAACATTAATACAAAATAATCACAGATTTTATCAGGATAGATATATATATGATATTCTAACCCTCCTTGATTGTTATTATCTATATTAGCACTTAATACAGCAATATCGTTAGGTATTATTACTCTTTTCCCATTAGGTAGTAAAAGATGAGATGTGCCAAGAAATCCCGTAATCTTTACAGGGCAATGTTCTTTTTTAGCTATCTTAAAACTTTTGAGCAATATCTCATTAAAAAAAACTACTTGTTTATTCTCTTTCTGTGCTTTTTGTGCGAGCCAAGGAGTAATTGCCATTAAACCAATCCCGATTATTAATAATACAATTAATAATTCAATTAGAGTAAAACCTATTATTTTTTCTTTTTTCATCTTATGTTATTGAATTTCCCAACTTTTTATATCTGCATTCACTCCGGTTCCACCTTCTTTACCATCTGCACCATAAGAGATAATTTCATATGGTCTTCCATTATCACCAGGGCATCTATATATATATGGATGACCCCAAGGATCTAGTGGTACTTTAGATGTGTCTAGGTATCCACCCTGCCTCCAATGCTGAGGTATAGGTTGTATATCTGGTTTTTGGATTAGAGCTTTAAGCCCTTGTTCTGTTGTAGGATAAAAGCCATTATCTAATTTATATAACTTTAAGGCGGATTCTATAGCCCTTATATCGTTTTTAGCCTTTGTAACCCTTGCTTCATCTGGTAGGTGCATAATTTTAGGAACGAGTAATGTAGCTAAAAGCCCTAGTATTACAATAACGATCATAATTTCAATAAGTGTAAAACCGGAACTCCTATGGTTTTTAGATGTTTTCATAAGTACAACCTCACTTCATTGATATAAAGGTATTTATTTGGAAAAGGGGTCCCATAATAGAAAGCACTATAAAACCAACTATTGCACCAATAAAAACTATAAAAATTGGTTCTAATATAGAAATAAACTTCATACTGGTATTTTCTGTATTGCGCATATAAAATGCTGAGATCCTTGCTAATATTTCTGATAAATTGCCTGATTTTTCTCCTGTAGTAACTGCAGCTATAAATATCTCAGGGAAAAATCCTACCTTTTTTATAGCACTACTTAAACTATGACCAGACTTTATTAGCTCTATAATTTCTGCAACCTTTTTTTGTAAAGCTAAATTCCAGCATGTTTTAGAACCTAACTCTAGTGCCTGTGTAACAGATATTGCTTGATTTAATTGAAATGCAACAAGATCACTAAAACGTGCTAATATCGACTGCTTAACAAACTCTATATTGTATAATTTTTTATCAATCCAGAGTCTAAAGCGTAGATTTTTAGTATATATAAATTTTAATAAAAAAACTAAAAATAATAAAAGCATGGCAAGAAGTAATCCATAATGTTTTAAAAAATTACCTGTAATAATTAGTATTTTTGTAGAAAGAGGAATGTGTCTTTTTGCTGTCCAAAATATCTTTTGAATCTTTGGAACTACATAAGCAAGCAAAAAACCTAACACTCCCATACCCAACATCAATACTGTTATAGGATATACGAGAGCAGATTTAATTTTGCCATAATCCTTGTTCTTTTTTTCTTCGTAATTTGCTATGTTCATTAAGATATCATCAAGCCTTCCTGATGCCTCTGCAACAATAATCATATTGATATATATTTCAGGACAAAAATTGGGAATGTTACTTAGAGCAGTAGAAAACTTATTACCTTGCGAGATATCTGATAATATGTCAAGTAAGATGGTCTTCAGCCTAGGATTTATTGTACTATCTGCTAAGGTCTGAATAGCACTCGAAAGAGAGATTCCACTTTTTAATAAAAGGGCTAACTGAAAAAATATGTCAGGGAGGTATCTCTTTACATTCCTAGAGATTAGCCATTTTTTTAATGATTTTTTTGTCTTGACCTCTTTTATTTTTTCTACAAATATTCCTTGATTAATTAAGGATGCAATGAGAGCTTTTTCTGAATGACACTGTTTTATCCCAGAAACCCTTTGTCCACTTTTATTTATTCCTTCATAGGAATAAGTAGGCATCTTAAAGACCTTGTTAAAAATTATTCTCCATCCAGCAAAAAATTTGTTTACAATCTAACACAATTTGTTCTAAAGAAAAAGCTTATAAAATAAATATGAAAATACTAATAAAATAAAAAACGCTTATGTTAGATTTTAATACTCAAATAATATTTAATGCTATAAAGATAAACAGAAAAAGAGATTTAGCACTACAATTACATGATAATTTATATAATCATATTAAACCCTTTAATATTACAAGGGAACAATGTGTTAAGATTAGAGAAAATTATGGCTCTTTAGGT
>CAZODM010000039.1:0-18449 GCA_964578585.1 uncultured Desulfobacterales bacterium
AAAATCTTTCAGGAAGTATTTGAGGTAATAAAAGATTTTGGGCAGTTCTTAAAAAGTAAGCATCTGTCATCCCAGCAATAAAATCTGTCACTACTAAGGCAGGATTTTCCTCAACTAGTTTTAAGTAGTTTTCATCCATGCCATTTAAGAAATTTGTAAATATGACAGAATCTTTATTCCTTTTTTCTAGATCATCTAAGAATGTCTCAAACATGATCTCGAATAATCTTTTTATCTTAGGAGATTGGGTTTTTATCTTAGGATTTAAGTAAATATGCTTCATATTAAATTCTTTTAGCTTTAAAAGTGCATTTGCAACATCTTCACTAAAACCTACAAACTCACTTTCTACGCTTGTAATAATAAGATCTTCAACAAGCCTATATACTATCTTACCATTTGTATCACCTAGTACTTTACGACACTCTAAAGGGATATCATCTCTTTTTATCAATCTAAGCCTTATAGCATCTTCTATATCACGACCTATATAGCTTATGATATCAGAAAGTCTTACAACACAGCCCTCAGTTGTCATTGGCAATATATGGATTTCAGGAGAACTTAGTTTTTCCTTTATTGCCTTATCAAGATCAGAAAAATCTTTTCTTTTATGTGGCTTGAGAACAGTTAGATCTGATTCTCCATCATGGCACAAGATGCCATCTAGTACTTGGAGTGTTAAATTGCACCCCTTTCCCTTTTTTTCTACAAATCTTAAAAATCTTACTCCTTGGACACTATGCAAAAATGGACCAACTCCAGCCGCCTTACACAGATTATCTAAAAATCTCTCTCCATCGTGGCCAAAAGGAGGATGTCCAATGTCGTGCCCAAGACTTATTGCCTCAATAAGATCTTCATTTAAACCTAGAAACCTCCCTATAGTCCTTGCAATCTTTGAAACAAGTTGTACATGTAAGACCCTGTGGGTTATATGGTCATTTGGAATCAAGGAAAAAACCTGTGTCTTATCAATATAACGTGTATAGGCAAGGGAGTGTAAAATTCTATCTGTATCTATGGCAAATGGTTGTCTGTGATCATAAATATAACTTTCTTCTTTTTCTCTTATTGCATCAAGGCTAAAAGTTGCCCTTTTAGATAAAAGTTTTTTTTCTCTATTATTAAGTTCTTTTTTGAGTTCTACTAAAATATTTTTTTCTTTCTCTTTTTTTTGAATAAAAGACATTAATTTTTTGAGATCATTCTAAAGAAGAGTCTTGTTTAGATGTGTGGTTTTTAGCATCAGATAACATAACATATCTGTATGCCCCAGCATTTTCTATACGGATCCAGCGTCTTCCAGATAAAAACCACCATTGTTTGCCATCAAATTTAGCAACTAATGCCCCATGATACTCCATCATCTTTTTTACTTGTAATGGAGTATAAGGACTATAGGTATCACCTTGTACTACATGTTTTTGACAACCATTTGCCATGGCTAAAATTGCCACCAAGGCAAAGACCAACACCAACCTCTGAGTCCTATTTATTTGTGTCTGTTTTTGTACTTTCATGTCTATTATTTTTAATCATTTATTTTATGAAGTCAAATAAGGCTCCCATATTTTTATGGGATTCAAATTTAGAATTTATCCAAAAACATTATTATACTTATAATATCTTGGTTAAATCCCAAAAAATTAGGGATTATTAACTCTAACTCGTATTTAAGACTTTTGTTATATTCTTAGGATTTTTTATTTTAAAAGCTGTGCTTTTAATGCTTCCATTTCCTTTTTTATACGGTTTTTATCCTTTTGATCTTTAGAAAGAAGGTAGGCATTTTTAAAGATTTTATAGGCAGCATGTAATTGTCCATCCGCCTCATATGCCTTGGCAAGGTGTTCTGCAATAATATTATCTGCAGGCGAATACAACATAGCCTTTTTAAGCCACATTATAGCTGATTTATATTTACCTTGTTTATAATATAACCAGCCCAGGCTATCCATAATATAGCCAGCACGAGGCTTTATCTCTAAGGCCTTTTTTATATATTTTTCTGCTATATCTAAATGGATTCCCATCTCTGTATAGCTGTAACCAATATAATTTAATAAATCTGGATTGTTAGGATCTATCTTAAGAAGTTTCTGTGCAAGTTTTAATGCCTGCTCTTTTTGACCCATTTCATCTTTAAGAATTATGAGATCATATATTAATTTTTTGTTCTTAGGCTGAAGCTTTATTGCCTGCTCTAGAGCCCACTGAGCCTTTTTTAGCTCTTTTTTATGCTTATATAACTCATAGAGAATCTGATAAAGTAAGACATTTTTTTTGTGTCTTAAAGTATCGTTTAAAAGTTCAATTGCTTTATCTATATGTCCTTGATCTACAAATATAAAGGCAAGTCTAGCCCTTGCTTGTATTCCAAAAAAGTTATTTTTTAATGGTATTTGTTTATATAACTTGATAGCTTTATTATATTGCTTTAATTGCTGAAATATTAGTCCTTTATAAAATAATACTTTTTTATCCGTTGGGTCTATAACTTGTAAATTGTTTAGAGCTTTAAGAGCTTGATTATACTTTTTTAATTTAAGACTTATGAATACTATTTTCCATAAAATATGTGGATCTTTATGTGGTATAATAGAATCTAATTTTTTAAGTTCATTTAAAGCCTCTGATAATTTATTTTGTATAATATATAATTTTATTAAGTTTAAACGAGACTCCATATTTAATGGATTTATATTTATAACCTTTTTATAAATTGTTATAGCTTTATTAAAGCTATTTTCTTTTATATATAATCTAGCTAATGCTAGATATGCAGGTATCATATTCTTATTTTTACTTAATACCTTCTTTAAATAAGTTTCTGCTTGTTTATATTGTTTAGTCTCAATAGAGTAAAGTCCTATATAATAATCAATTAAAATTGATCTATCATTAATTACTTTTGAGAGTTCTTTTAAAGTATTAATTGCTTTAGAATATTCATTTGAATTAGCATATATAGTTGCAATTAATATTAATGCATCTTTATTATGTGGATTTTTTATTAAAACCTTTTTTAATAAATTGACTGCCTTTGTAATTCTATTCTCTATAGCATATATACGAGCTAGCATTACTTTGGCATCTATATAATTTGGATTTAATCTTAAAGCCTTTTTTACCCATCTTTCTGCTTCCTTTACTTTCTTTTCTCTAAGATATATCTTAGCCATATTTAGGGCTAAGTATGAAGACCTAGGATTTAATGCTATAGCTCTTTTTAGATATCTCTGTGCCTCTTTTATATTGCCTCTTGAAAGGAGATACATTGATTGCAGAAAATAACTATAACATCTTCCAGTATCTGTTTTTATTTCATGATAAGAGGAAAATGCCTGTGCAGGAGAAACAATAAAGATTAGACACAAAAGACCTATAATTACTGTCTTACTTCTAGAATAAAAACATCCTGATACATAATCTTTCATGCTTCATTTACCCCCAAGGGATAGTTATCAATATCTTTTATTCTTTCTTGTAGGAATTTTTTAAGCTTTTTCTTTATCCTTGCTTCAATCTGACGCACTCTTTCACGTGAAATACCAAAGTCTTTTCCTAACTCTTGAAGTGTCTTTGGTTCTTCTGCAACCATACGTTCTTCAAATATCTTCTTCTCTTTGTCCTTTAATTGTTCTTTAAATTCTTCAAAGAGTTCACTTAGTCTTTCTTTAATCTCTGCTCTAGCAATCTGACTCTCTAGTGTAGCACCTTGGCTTGGTAAAAAGTCTATATGGGTCTCTTCTGAATCATCTCTTACAGGAGCATCTAAAGATATCTCCCATGAACCCATACGTTGATCCATTTCAATAACATCTTTTTCTTTTACATTTAACCGTTCAGAAATAAGCTTAGGCACCTCATCTTGTTGCTCTATTGCCTGAAGTTTTTCTTTTTCTTTATGAAGATTGTAGAATAATTTTCTTTGTGCTTGAGTAGTACCTATCTTTACAAGTCGCCAATTATCCATGATAAATTTAAGAATATATGCCTTTATCCAAAAAGAGGCATAATAAGAAAATTTTACCCCTTTGTAAGGATTAAACTTTTTTACTGCTTGAATAAGTCCAAGATTTCCCTCTTGGATAAGATCTAAAAAGTTTCTCATCCAAAACTTCTGAAAGTCTAAAGCAATCTTTACTACTAATCTCAGATTTGCTGTAACAATTCTAGAGGCAATCTTAGGATCTCTTGTCTCATAATATTCTTTAGTAAGCCTTTGCTCTTCTTCCCTTGTTAGAAGGGGATATTTACTTATTTCTGCAAGATATTGCTGCAAAGTATCTGCATAAACTGAAGGCAAAAGATCCTCTTCCTTGCCTTCCCCAACAGGAATTGGAAGATTTTCCTCTTGTGTTTCCTTTATATTTAAAAGATTGTCATCTTTTTTAACTGCTACTTGTTTCTCTTTGCTTTTTTTACTCATATCCTACCTATTAAATAACATCGCATCTGCTATTTCTTTTTTCTTTTCCTCACCTAAAAGCACACCTAATAAAAACAGACTAAACTCCAGTGCAGTCCCTGGCCCCTGGCTTGTATATATGTAGTTATCATAAACTATTTTTTCATTTATGACGGTAGATTTCTTTATCCAATCTTGGCAGCTTGGATAACATGTAAGCTTTTTGCCTTCACTAATTCCGTGTTCATCCAAGATAGTAGGTGCAGCACATATTGCTGCAATAAGTCTTTGCTGTTCTAATTGTCTTTTTAAGAGTTTTATGACCCTCTCATCCTGTGAAAGATTTTTGGTCCCATCAAGTCCACCAGGCAGATAGATTAGATCAAAATCCTCTGTTATTATCTCATCAATATTCTTATCTGCTACTATCTTTATATTTCTAGCAGAAGGAACCGCTTTTTCTTTAGTAATACTTGCACTTATTGCATCAACTCCTGCTCTACGAAATACATCTAAAGGTGTAATAGCCTCTATCTCTTCAAATCCTGGTGCTAAGAGTATAAGAGCCCTCTTTGACATAAAAAACCTCCTTAAATCAATTAATTACAATACTCTACCATGTATATATTGCTTCTTTTTTCTTCACCTATTGTAGATGTAGGACTATCACCATAATCATGTCCGGGTAAAACAATAGTATCATCTGGCAGGGTTGCAAGTCTATTACAGATAGAATCTATTAAATGTGAGAATGAACCACCTGGAAGATCTGTCCTACCTGCAGCTCCTACAAAGAGGGTGTCTCCTGTAATAACATAACCATGCCCATAAAGACATATCGAGCCAGGGCTATGTCCTGGAGTATGTATACACTTAAACTTTAGTTTGCCAATCTCCAAGATATCCCCATCGATTATATGCATATCTGCAGGTGGTGAGGGTTCAAAGCCCCAGTTTATAAACATCTGTACAGCTTCTTTGGTTCTGAAAAATTTATCATCTGCAGGATGCATAACAAATTTGACATCAGGATATAGCTTTTTTATAGCCTTTGTTCCGCTTGTGTGATCAGGGTGTCCATGGGTTGCTACAATGTATTTTAATTTAAGCCCTTCTTTTTCTAATTGCTTTTTAAAAAATTTAGCACCATTTGCAGGATCAACTAAAAATGCCTCTCTTGTCTCCTCACAACCTACAATGTAGGCAAATGTCTGAAGCGGTCCTACTGTAAATCTTTTAAGAATCATGGCCCCCCTCTTTTTTAGTTTTTCTCTTTAGATGATTTACGTAAGAGGCTGCATTCATACCTGCAATACAGCCCTCACCCACAGCCTTTGCCATTTGAAATGGCGGTCCACATACATCTCCGCATGCATATATACCTTCCACATTGGTTTCTTGATTTTTATTTGTCACAATATATGTAAAATGTTCTGGATCAAGTGTTACACCTAAAAAGGCAGCCAGTTCCATAGTGCCTTTTGCGCCCTTTTCTATAAAAAGCCCATCTAGCTCTATTGTCTGATCATTATCTAACTTGATAGCCTTTAGCTCATTGTCTCCTATTAGTTCTTTAACCTTTCTCCCCTCTAGTACTTCTACTTGAGCAGCATCAAGATCTTCTTTAAGTCCTGCGCTTATATCTAATTCCTTTGAAATTAAAGTTACATGTTTAGCAACTTTACTAAGGGTTAAAGCCCCAGAGGCAGCAGCACTACCATTGCCAACGACTGCTACTACTTTGTCTCTATAAAAATTGGCATCACAGTCTACACAATAGCTTATTCCTCTTCCCACAAATTCCTTTTCTTTATTTAATCCTAGGCCCTTTCTACTTATACCTGTTGCCATAATAATGCTATAGCATTCAACTTCTAGATGAGATTCTGTCTCTACCAAAAAACTTTTGTTACCCTGCTTTTCTGTTCTTATAACATCTTCTTCTATGTGTTCTGCTCCAAAGGATAGTACCTGATTAAGGCCTGCTTCAAGCAGCTCTTTTCCAGTTTTTACCCCTTCTATACAGCAGTAGTTTTCAATATGTGCTTTATAGAGACTACTTTTATTAAGTCTTCCAAGTAATAGAACAGAGGTCTTTTTTCTAACTGCATGTATTGCAGCTTGGAGTCCTGCAGGACCTACACCTAAGACGACGATGTCATAATGCTTCTTTTGAGACATCTCTTTTCTCCTTTTTGTATAAAAACTTAAGATTTTTCTTTATTATCGAGATCCATAATAGAACTATCGAATATTGGTTGAGTTATCTTATAGTCTTCCTTTAACCATGCTCCTAGATCAATTAATTTACATCTCTTACTACAAAAGGGCCTATATGGATTATCCTTAAAACTTACAGGCCTTCCGCATTGAGGACACCTGTGAACATCTCCTTTATCTTTTATTTTAGGAGGGCACATAAAAAGACTCCAAATTAGCATAAATTGAGTATAGCAAAACATTTATAAGTGTAAATAAAATACATAACGTAAAATTTAACTAAATTTTCTTATGTTTTTTAAGATATATTTGGATTGCTGTTATTGCCGCTGGTGTAATTCCTGATATCCTAAGAGCCTGTCCTAAATTTTCTGGCTTATGCCTTGAGAGTTTTTCTTTAACCTCATTTGAAAGACCGCTAATCATATTATAGTCTATATCTTCAGGAATTTCTATCTCTTCCCACTTCTTCATCTGTTCTATCTGTTCTCTTTGTCGTTTTATATAGCCAGCATATTTAGTCTCTATTTCTATCTGATGAGCAATTTCTTCTGGAAGTCCTTTAAGAAAATCATATTTTTCTGAAAGTAACTTTAAAGATATCTCAGGTCTTCTTAGGAGTTCTGATAGGCTTGTTGGACGTTTAAGTGGAGAAGAACCAACACTTTTTAGCCAAGAGTTGACATCAGGACTTGGCACAAGCCTAATACTATCTAGCTCTTTTAAGGTGTTTTCAATCATTTCCTTCTTTTGACAAAATCTACTCCAGGTATCATCATCTATGAGTCCAAGTTTTCTTCCAATGGGCATAAGTCTAAGGTCAGCGTTGTCTTCTCTTAAAAGAAGCCTATATTCAGCGCGAGAAGTAAACATTCTATATGGTTCTTTAGTGCCTTTAGTTACAAGATCGTCTATTAATACCCCGATATAGCCTTGGTCTCTACCAATTACTATAGGTTCTTCTTCTTTTACCATGCGGGCTGCATTTATACCAGCCATAATTCCTTGGGCAGCAGCCTCTTCATAGCCAGATGTACCATTTATCTGACCAGCAAAAAACAGCCCTCTTACAAGATGGGTCTCTAAAGAAGATTTAAGCTGTATTGGATCCGCATAGTCATATTCAATCGCGTAAGCTGGTCTTAATATCTCAGCTTTTTCTAATCCTTTAATACTTCTTATCATTCTCCACTGTACATCCATAGGAAGACTTGTAGAAATACCATTTGGATATATTTCATCTGTATCTAGCCCTTCAGGTTCTAAAAATACTTGATGCCTCTCTTTATCCCTAAATCTATAGACCTTATCTTCAATAGATGGACAATAGCGGATACCTACTCCTTTTATTATACCTGTGAAAAGGGGGGATCTATCTAGTGCATCAAGTATTATTTTATGAGTCTTTTCATTTGTATAAGTTATATAACATGGAAGCTGAGGTAGGGTGATTTCTTTCGTTGAAAGTGAAAATGGCTTAGGTGGATCATCTCCCCACTGGGCTTCAAGAACACTAAAGTTTATAGATCTCTTATGAAGTCTTGCGGGAGTGCCTGTCTTTAGTCTGCCAAGTTCAAATCCTAGTGCTTCAAGACATCTAGAGAGCCTGTTTGAAGGTGGATCCCCAAGCCTTCCTGCAGCAAGTCTATTTAATCCTATATGAATAAGGCCTCTTAAAAATGTACCTGTTGTAAGTACCACTGCTTTTGCATATATCTCTTCATCAACTGTAGTTCTTATGCCATAAACTCTACCATCTTTTACAAGTACTTCCCCAGCCATTGCCTGATAAACATCTAGATGGGGCTGATTAAGAAGTACATTAGTCATACGTTTTTTATAGATAACTCTATCTGCCTGTGCTCTAGATGCCCTTACTGCTAGCCCTTTTGAGGTATTTAATTGTCTAAACTGGATTCCTGCTGCATCTATATTTTTGGCCATCTCACCACCAAGGGCATCTATCTCTTTTACAAGGTGTCCTTTGGCAAGACCTCCAATTGCTGGATTACAGCTCATTGCAGCAATACAGTCTAAGTTGATTGTTAAAAGACAGGTTTCTACACCAAGCCTTGCGCATACAAGGGCAGCTTCACACCCAGCATGCCCTGCCCCTACAACAATTACATCATATTCTTTTGGAAATACTGACATAGCCTCTATTTCTTTCTACAAAATTATTTATTCTTAGCCTCTTTACTTTTTGCTTCTTGCCATAGGGCTTCAAGTTCATCAATAGTTAATTTATCAAGTTTTAATCCCCTTTTTTGTGCTACATCCTCCATAAAATGGAATCGTGATTCAAATCTTTTTACAGTTTCACTCAGGGCTTCCTCTGGATTGATATCTAAAAGGCGAGAGAGATTAGCCACTGCAAAAAGTACATCTCCTAGTTCATGCTTTATGGCTACTTTATTATTTGATTCTATAGCATCTTTTAATTCGCGTTCTTCTTCCTCTAATTTATCAAATACAAACTTTGCACTCTCCCAATCAAATCCGACTCTCGATGCCCTTTCTCCAATTCTATAGGCTCGTTGAAGCGCAGGAAGAGAAAGGGGAAGGTGTCCCAGTACTGAATACTTTCTACCTTTTTCTTTATCCTCTTCCTTTTTTATACTACGCCATTTTGAGATTACCTGCTTGGCATCATTTGCCATCTCATCTCCAAAGACATGGGGGTGGCGTCTTATCATCTTATTGCCAGTTTGAAACAAAAGTTCAGAAAAACTAAATTCCCCCTTTTCTTCATACATGCAAACCAAAAATATTAATAAAAATAGAAGATCACCTGCCTCTTCCATGACATTTTTAGAGTCATTGTTATCTATTGCTTCAAGTAGTTCATAGGTTTCTTCAAGTAGATATTTTTTTATTGATTCTGGGGTTTGTTCTTTATCCCATGGGCATCCATTTGGAGATCTAAGTGCTCTCATTATTGTACAAAGTCTTATAAATCTTAAAGACATTTCATCGTCATTTTCTCTTAAAAATTCTCTCAATTGTGGCTCTAAGCTATTTTTATTCATCTTTGTGCATCCTTATTTTGTTCGTTTAATCCCTGTTTGTTTCTATATTTCTTTCAAATAAAGAGATTAATAAGTCTTTAATTTCATCCCAAGTCTTTGTATTAAAAACTGCCTTTCTAAAATGAGCTGCATATTTTAATCCGTGGCTATAGTGAGAAATTTGTCTTTTGGCAACCCATAAATTTTTTATGTTATAGAATGCCTTCATAAGTTCAAGATGGTTTAAAGCTATCTCTAGCCTTTTATCCAAAGAAATATCTTGATCATCTTTGCCAGTAAGTAGTCCTTTCTCTATAGTAGTTATAATCCATGGGCGGCCAATCATTGCTCTTGCTATCATAATTGCATCAGCATTACTTTCTAAAAGGGCTGTCTGTGCTGTTTTTAGATCAGTTATATCACCATTTACAATAACAGGAATCCCAACCTTTTCCTTTACTTTTTTTACCTCTATCCATTTTGCTTGTCCTGAAAACATCTGGGTTTTTGTACGGGCATGTACTGTAATAGCACTTGCTCCTTCTTGTTCACACATATAGGCAAGCTCTGGTGCTGTGGTTTTATCCCACCCAAGGCGCATTTTTACAGATACAGTTAGTGGTGTAGCATTACATATATTTTTTACTATTTTAGCTGCAGTTAGTGGTTCTTTCATAAGAGCTGCCCCAGCACCAGTTCTAACTACCTTTTTTTGGGGACAGCCCATATTTATATCAATCCTTTTAACCCCCATGTCATAGAGCATTTTAGCTGCATCTGCCATAGTATCTGGCTCATTGCCAAATATTTGAACAATGGTATGAGGTTCTTTATAGATATCTTCTAGCATTTTAAGTGTACGATGATTTTTAAGAACTAGTGCCTTTGCAGAGACCATTTCTGTAAATACATATTTAATCCCAATTGATCTTAAGAGTCTTCTAAAGGCAAGGTCTGTATAACCTGCCATTGGAGCAGGCAATACCTTTTGGACATTAAGCATATATATTTAAAAATTCCCAAGTTAAATAAAAATTTATTAGCTCTAAAATTAATTAAGCCTTAAATTATAGCCGATTTTGCTAGG
The DNA here is from genome assembly GCA_964578585.1 of uncultured Desulfobacterales bacterium. Lineage (GTDB taxonomy): Bacteria > Desulfobacterota > Dissulfuribacteria > Dissulfuribacterales > JAMONC01 > JAMONC01. Next base: position 10,730 of record CAZODM010000039.1, read on the forward strand.
TTTTAAAGTGATTTTGACAAATCCTCTTAGGTTAAAGTTATAATTGCATAAATGGATTCTAGCTATTAATCTTTATTTATGTCAGAGATTTCTTTTTTATTACAAAGAAAATGGAGATTCTTATCTCCCAACAAGCAGCTTATAGAAGAGTTGGCTAAAAAGGCCTCAATTCCTCCTCTTGTTGCTAGGATACTTTTAAATAGAGGAATCTGTGAAAAGGATGAAGTGTTGTCCCATCTAAGTCCATTTTTGTCTTCTCTTTCTGACCCTTTTCTTATGGCAGATATGGAAAAAGCTGTAATTCGTCTCTCCCATGCAATAAAGAACAAGGAACGAGTTGTTATCTTTGGTGATTATGATGTAGATGGGGTTACATCAAGTGCAATATTAATAAGATTTTTAAAAGAGCTTGGCTTGGAGGTAACAAGTTATATACCTCATAGATTAGAAGAGGGTTATGGATTAAATCCCAATGCAATTAAAAAATTCTCACAAACGGGTGTAGACCTTATAATAACAGTAGATTGTGGAATTAGCTCAGTTGAAGAGGTCAGATTAGCAAACTCTTTAGGTATAGATGTAATTATTACAGACCATCATCAAGTCCCAAAAGAATTGCCACCAGCAATAGCTATTTTAAATCCTAAAAGGTGGGATTGTAGGTTTCCATTTAAGGAGCTTGCAGGGGTAGGAGTAGTTTTTAATCTAATAAGGGCGCTTAGGAGATGGTTATATGAGAGAGGTTTTTGGAAAGATGGTAAGTTTCCCAATCTTAAGCAGTACTTAGATATTGTTGCACTTGGAACCATAGCAGACATTGTTCCCCTTTTGGGTGATAATAGAATTCTTGTTAGGACAGGGCTTAAGGTACTTGAACAGACTAATAAAGTTGGCATAAAAGCACTTTGTGAAGTTGCAGGTGTAAGACCTCCTTTTAATACAGAGACAATAGGTTACATACTTGCTCCAAGGATCAATGCTGCTGGTAGAATGGATCATGCTCAAAAGGCATTAAGATTACTACTCACGCAAGATGAAGCTGAGGCAAAAATGCTTGCAAAGCAGCTAAATGAGCTAAATCAAAAGAGACAAGCTGAAGAGGCTAGGATTTTAAAGGAAGCTCAAGAAATTGCTAAAGAGATGGGGGAGAAAAACGCTTATGTAATTGCTTCAAAAGGATGGCATAGGGGAGTAATAGGTATAGTTGCTTCAAGGCTTATGGATATATTTTATCGTCCAATTGTCATGGTAAGTCTTGATGATGAAATAGCACATGGTTCAGCAAGAAGTCCTAAAGGGCTAAATCTGTATAAACTCCTTTTAGAATGTGGGGAGTGTCTAAAGGCTTTTGGTGGCCATAGTTGTGCTGCAGGGCTTTGTATGTCTCCTGATATGCTTGATAAATTTAGTAAAGAGTTTGAACAAGTCTCCACAAGGGCAATTGATGCATTGGAGGAAAAAGAACCCTTTATTTGTCTTGATGCAAAGGTAAATATAAATGAGCTTTCAAGTCCAGAGTTCAAAAATATGTTTTCTCTTTTAGAGCCATTTGGCCCAGGATATGAAGAGCCCTTTTTGTGTGTTTCTGGAAGCCTCATCTCAAAAAAGAAGATAGTAGGAGAAAAGCATCTTAAGTTATACTTATGTGAAGATCGTTCTAAAGAGGTAGAGCTTCTAGCATGGGGACTTGCAGATAAGTTTGATATAGATTGGAACAACACAGAGATTGCATGTAGGGCATGTCTTAATACCTGGAATGGTATTACAAAACTTGAATTACGGCTTTTGGATCTAAGATTTTTGTCATAATTTTTTGATATGCGTCTTAAGTACTTAGAACTTTCAGGATTTAAATCGTTTCCTAAACGAACCCGTATAGAATTTCCACAGGGTATTTGTGCAATTGTAGGCCCAAATGGTTGTGGAAAATCAAATATTGTAGATGCAATACGTTGGGTATTAGGAGAGCAGAGCCCTTCTGTGTTAAGGGCACGTTCAATGGAGGAACTACTATATTCTGGCAATACAAAGAGTTGCAATCTTGCATGGGTTAGACTCCTAATTGAAGAAAAAGATACAGATAACTCGATGTTTCCCCCGGAATTGGCTCATCTAAGTGAAATAGAAATAGAGAGACAGTTATGGAGAACAGGAGAAAGTAAGTATCTTTTAAATAGAAAAGTATGTAGATTGCGCGATATAGAGTATCTCTTTTTAGATACAGGAGCCTCTCGTAAGTCTTTTGCAATCATAGATCAAGGCAAAATTGGCAGTATTATTGAAGCAGGAGCAAGTCAGTATAAAAATCTTATTGAAGAGATAGCTGGCATTTCTAGGTATAAGACAAGAAGGCTTCAGACTCAGCAAAAGCTATGTGAAACATCACAAAACCTTGAGCGACTTAAGGATATAATTTTAGAGGTAGAATCACAGGCAAAGGAATTAAAGAGACAGGCAAAAAGGTGTGAGGAATTTATTAGTCTTAAAAGGGAATATGAAGATGTAGAATTGGCAATATTTTGGCTTAGGTACAAAGAAAAGTATAAAAGGCTTATAGAGTTAAATAAGAATAAAGAAGAGCTTACTACTAAAATTGCTAAGTTAAGTGCCAAAAAAGATAGACTTTATAAAGAACTTATATCTTTAGATATAAAGATATCTGATATTTCTAAGCAACTTGATTCTTATAGAAATCGCTATTTAGATTTACAAAAACTTATTAGTAATAAAGAAGTTAAACTTAGTCAATCTAAGTCAAGATTTAATATATTAAATGATAAGATATCAGCTATAAATAGTGAGCTTAATAAAAATAAGAAAAAGCAGATCTTTTTAGATAAACAAGTCAATGAGCTTAAGAATAAAGAAGAGAAATATATTAATGAAAAAGAAACTTATTCTATAGAATTTAATAAAATTAATGAAAGGTTAAATAACGAGTTTATTTCTAAAATAGATATTTTAAATTCTGATATAGAAACTATTAAAAATCAATTAGTTGAAGTAGAATCATATATTGCAAAATATAATAGAGAAAAAGAATTTATAACTAAACAGCTAAATCAGCTATCAATTAAAAAAACAAAAAATTTAGAAAAATTAACTAACTTATCAAAAGAGCTAGAGGATATTGGCAATAAAAGACAAGATGCAGAGTTGATTTTAGAGAAATTAAAAGATGAGTTAAATAACTATAAACTTGATAGCTCTAAACTAGAAAGAAAGATATCTAAATTAGAGGAACTAATTACAAGTTTTAAGTTAGATAGGCAAAAGTTACATTTTGAATATAAGTTATTGGAACAAAAGATTATACAATTAAAAAAGGAATTAAATAGCCAAAGTGATTTTTTGCCAGGGACAAGGTTATTACTTAAGAATTTTAAAACTTGTGGCATTGTAGCTGATTTTATCAATGTAGAAGCTGGTATAGAATCTTTTATAGAGCTATCACTTGGTAGGCTATTAGAAGCTGTAATATTTACAGACTTAGAAGAGTTAAATAAGGCAATAGAATTTATTAAAAGCAAGAATTATCCTGAGGCTAATATATTATTTCTTAAAGATTTTAATCCTGATGAACCCAATCTTTTTGTTAGTAACATTTGTATAAATAATGATAATAAGACAATAAGCTATCATCCACAGCTAAAACCTTTTATACATCAAAAGATAAATATTTCTGTAGTATCTAGGGATTCCTTTAATCTTAAAAATGTTTTTACTAATAGCTTAGGTTGTTTAAATTATATCACCGATGATAAACATATTATTGTAACTAATAGATCTCTTCTTTCTTTTATAACTAGTTATAAAGAGGGAATACTAAGTAAAAAAATACAACTTAATAAATTAATTATACAAAAGGAAGAATATCAAAAAATATTAAATAGTGTAGATTTGAAACTAGAAAAGACAAAAAATTTATTATATAAACAAAAGACAAAAAATACAAATATTAAAAATAAAATTAACATTTTGACAAATGAAATATCTAATAAAACTAAAATTATTGAAGTAACATTATCACAGATTGAAATAATAAATAATAAAAAGAAAGCTATAAAATTTGAATTGAGTGATATAGAAACTCAACTTTTACATCTTAATAATGAATTAAATAGCATAGATGATAAAATTCATGATAAGGTTATATTAAAAAATAAATTACATGATAATCTGAATCTTAAACAAAAAGAATTTAATGACATTAAAGATCAATATAATAATTTACAAAAGATTAAATCTGATTTAATAATAAAAATTGCTAGGTTAGAAGAAAATATTAAATCTATCAAACTAGAGATTGATAAAACAATCCAAAATAAAGAAAGTACTATTAAAAGATATAATCAAATTAAATCTGAAAGAGATAAATTAAATATTGAGATCGATAAAGTAAGTCAAGAGATATCTTTAAAAGAAAAAGAATTAAATACTTTAAGAGAACAAATACAACATATTGAATCTTCTACATTAGAGTTAGAGACTAATTTAAAAGAAAATAAAGAGATATTCAACAAAATTGATAAAAATTTTAAAGAGAAATCAAGCGAATTATCTAAGCTAGAACATATATTAAATGATTTAGATGTTGAAATATCAAAAACTGATTTTCAACTTAATGAATTATTGACAATTACTAAGCAACAGGTTAAATTAGATTTAACTAAATTAACTAATAAAGATATAAAATATAACAATTTAGATATACATAAACTAACTGATAAGTTAAAGACACTTAGTGCTAAAATAGACAATTTTGGACCGATTAATTTAGAAGCATCTAAGCAATATGAAGATATATCAAATAGATTAGAAGAATTATATAAACAATATAATGACTTAGAGATATCGATATTAAATCTTAAAAAGGCCATTTCAGAAATAGATACTACATGTAAAAAGGCTCTTTTGAAAACTCTTAATCAGATAAATGAACAATTGTCTCAAATATTTCCTATTCTTTTTAAAGGCTCAAGTGCAAAGCTTAAAGTTGTAGATGACTCTGATATATTAAATGCTCAGTTTGAACTTTCAATAAAGATACCAGGAAAGCGCATAAAACATATAGGACTTTTATCTGGAGGAGAAAAGGCCCTTGCATCGATGGCTTTTGTATTTTCACTTTATCTAACAAAGGCAAGTCCTTTTTGTATCTTAGATGAGATAGATGCACCACTAGATCAAGCCAATATTGAAAAACTAAATAAATTGCTTGAACTTCTATCGAAAAAAACGCAAATTATATTAATAACCCACAATCAAAGTGTTATGGAGATAGCAGATGTAATATATGGTGTTACAATGGAAGAGACAGGAGTATCAAAAGTTATCTGTTTGCCATTAAAAGACCTATTTACAAAAGAGGCACAGTATGCCTGAGTTAAAGAAGAGCTTAGGGTTTAAATATATAAAAGAGACAAATCTAGATAGAGATAAGATAGAATTTAGGACAAGACCAGAGATTAGTCCTACCAATCCATATAAAGTATATCCCAATACACCTAAGGTAATACTTCCAAGGCGTTGGGATGGTAAGGAAGCAAATCTTTGGAAGGTCTTACAGACAAGAAGGTCTAAAAGAAGGTACAAAGATAAACCTCTTACAAAGACTGAGCTTACTTTGTTACTCTGGGCAAGTCAGGGAATTACTGCACAGGCAGGACCTCTTTATTTAAGAACTGCTCCGTCTGCTGGTGCTCTTTATCCAATAGAGACATACTGTGTGGTTCTGGATGTAGAGGACATAGAGCCAGGTATTTACCATTTTGATATTAGGGGTTTTCAACTAGAAGAGCTTTTTAAAGGAGATTTTAGAAGAGCCATTTCTAGAGTGGCTCTTGATCAAGATTTTTGCGCAAGGGCATCAGTAGTATTTTTATGGACAGCAGTGTTTAGAAGGACAATGTGTAAATATGCAGATAGAGGGGTTAGATATATATTTATAGATGTAGGACATATATGTCAAAATCTCCTATTAGCAGCTACAGCTTTGGAATTAGGAGCATGCCCTGTAGGTGCATTTTTTGATGATGAGGTAAACTACTTGCTTGGGATAGATCCTGATGAAGAGAGTATTGTCTATATGGCAACAGTTGGACATATTAATAAATGATAATGGAGAAAAACTCTAAAAATAACAGACAACATGATATCCCACCATTTATACAACTTTCTGATAAAGGGATATTTTTAAGTGTTAAAGTGAAACCTAGGGCATCTAAGAGTGCTATTAAGGGGATTTATGGTGAATTTTTAAAGATTGATATAAATGCTCCCCCTGTAGATGGAGCAGCGAATAAAGAGCTTATAAAGTTTTTATCAAAGAGGCTTAAGATCTCTAAAAAAGATATTGAAATAAAAAGTGGTAAGTCTTCTAAGGAAAAACTTCTTTTGTTAAAGAATAAAAGATTTTCAGATATTGATGGATTACTTTAATAAAGTAGTTTTTTAAGCCCTTTTTATAACTCCCCGATAATAAAAGAGAGTAAGGCAATAGAGTATAGAAGTCTCTTTTTGTTATTATAAGGAGGCATATTATGCCAGTTTACGTATGGGAAGGGGTTAGTGCAACTGGTGAAAAGAAAAAGGGGGAGATTGAAGCTACAGATCAATTATCTGCCAAAAGAATCCTTCTTAAGCAGAGGATAAATCCCAAAAAGATAAAGCCAAAGCCAAAAGATCTATTTGAAAATATTTCTTTTTTACAGCCTAAAGTTACTACCAAGGATATAGTAATATTTACTAGACAGCTTTCTACAATGGTGGATTCTGGGTTACCTCTTATTCAGGGGCTTGATGCCTTAGCTAAACAGCAAGAAAACAAAACATTTAAAAAGATCTTAGAAGAGATTAAGGCAGATGTAGAAGGGGGATCAAGTTTTGCAGATGCCCTTAAAAAACACCCTAAGCTCTTTGATAAGCTATATTGTAATATGGTTCAGGCAGGGGAGATGGGTGGTATTTTAGATGATGTTTTAAGTAGACTTGCTGCATATATGGAAAAGGCACAAAGACTTAAAAGAAAGGTTAAATCGGCACTTACATATCCTGTAATTGTTTTAAGCATTGCAGCCTTGGTTGTGGCAATAATTTTGATATTTGTTATTCCTGTGTTTCAAAAGATGTTTGCCGATTTTGGTAAAGCGCTTCCTTGGCCTACTCAAGTTGTAATAATGCTGTCAAATGTACTAAAATCTTATTTTTTAGTAATTATTGCTGTGATTGCAGGTATAATCTTTGCGATAAAAAAATACTACAATACAGAACGTGGTAAAAGACAGATAGACAGACTCCTTTTAAACCTTCCTGTAGTTGGTCCTCTATTAAAAAAGATTGCAGTTGCAAAGTTTACAAGAACCCTTGGGACACTAATACACAGTGGTGTTCCAATCCTAGATGCCCTATCTGTAGCTGCAGGTACAGCAGGCAATAAGATCGTAGAAGAGGCAATTTTAAAGGTTCGTGCAAGCATTGGAGAAGGTAAGACAATTGCTCAACCACTTCAAGAAAGTGGAATATTCCCTGCAATGGTTGTACAGATGATAAGTGTTGGAGAGTCTACAGGTGCCTTAGATGATATGCTTAATAAGATAGCAGAGTTCTATGATGAAGAGGTAGATGTGGCGGTAGAGGCACTGACAAGTATGATAGAGCCATTTATGATAGTATTTTTAGGTGGCACTATTGGTTCAATAATTATTGCTATGTATCTACC
>CAZODM010000040.1:0-18250 GCA_964578585.1 uncultured Desulfobacterales bacterium
AATGTATCTCGATTTCGATAAGATAGAAGTTACAGAGGAATTTAAAAAAAGGGCTCAAAATATAAGACTTGTAATTATGGATGTAGATGGGGTCTTAACTGATGGTGGTATCTATTATGATTCAGAAGGCAGAGAGTTAAAACGCTTTTGTGTCAAAGATGGCTCAGGTGTTAAGATGCTATGGCGTGCAGGTCTAAAAACTGCAATTATAACAGGTAGAAACTCCCCTGTAGTAGATATTAGAGCAAAGGAGTTAAAGATAGATGTAGTAATACAAGGAGCTGTGGATAAATTGCCTGCTTATGAAAAGCTAAAAGACAAGCTTGGTGTTAAAGATAAAGAAGTGCTTTATATAGGTGATGATTATCTTGATATACCTCTTCTATCAAGGGTTGGGCTTGCTGTTTGTGTACCTGAGGCTTTTCAAATGGTTAGAGACTATTGCCATTATGTTACTAAAAGTCCAGGAGGAAATGGTGCTGTAAGGGAGATTGCTGAACTTCTGTTAAGGGTTCAAGGAAGGCTTGAGCCACTTTTAGAAAAATATTTTAGATAGCTTTTATATCCTTAACTGATACATTGCACAGAAGCTTAAAAACAAAAGAGCCTCCATTACTTCTGTATGCGCTCCAAGAACATCTCCTGTAATGCCACCTAGGCGTTTGTTAAAATATATAGATGAAATAGCACTAAGCAATATAACCTCTAAAAGGGCTAAAATACCTTTTAGCTTCATTAAGAAAAAGGCAGCAAAGATTGAAGTAGGTAAAGACATTACCATAGTCCATTTGGCACGCTTCCCTGTAAAAGCTCTACCAAGTCCATAACTATCTCTTGCATAGGGACATAAAAAAGACAACATATTTATCCCAAAACGGGATAAACAGGGCACTAAAATTAATATCTTTATAGAGTCTTTTTGGGATAAAACAGAAAGTGCCGAGGCTTTTATAGATAAAATGAGTACTATTGCAACCACACCGATTGCACCTGTTCTTGAGTCTCTCATAATCTCAAGGACTCTTTCTCTTGGTGCATTAGATGCAAGACCATCTATTGTGTCTGCAAGACCATCTAAATGCAATCCTCTTGTAAGAATGGCAAGCCATGCGGTATCAAGTATGCCTATAATATTTGACGAAGAAAATATATCCCTTAATGCCCAATCAAAACTGGCAAGTAATCCACCTATAATGAGCCCTATTAGTGGGAAATAAGCCAAAGATGCACTTACTTCCCCTTCATCCACTAAGAGGTTAGGGGAGATTGTAATAATTGTAAGAAATTGAAGGGCAAGAAGGAATGACTTTATACTAGTCCTCCCACTCTGTTTTTATCCTTTCTATAACCCTTTTTACAAAAGGAAGTTTATCTGGTTGACATATACCAATAAGAGGTTCATTTTCCTCTACCATTTGTCCTGAGCTGAAATATACTTTATAGATAACACCCTCTGGACCATCATAGATTACTGGAGTATCTCTCTTCATAAGAGACATTGTAAGGATTTCATCCCCTGGTTTTACTTCAACAGCCTTTGACTTGCTTGTTGAACTTTCTATTTTAACTGCTATGTCTGGATTTAAAAAATATCTTGCCCTTTGAGGAGCTGCAAATATATAGAGTACTTTTGTAAGTATCTTATCTATGATTTCATCTTTTGAGAGTTTATGCCTTATGGAGATAAGGGGTTGGCCTGCTTCAACAAATTTACCTTCAAACTGATAGTCTATCTTACAGACTTCTCCTTCCCCTGTTGCATAAACAGGCTTTTGATTTCTTTCTCTTTCAAGATAGAAAAGTAATGTCCCAGGCTTTTGATGCCATTTTCCAGAGGGTCCCCTTACAAGCTCTCCTTCTTTTACTTTAAAAGTAACAGTACCTGTATGTGGGGATAAGATATCAAAATATTCATAGGGATCAGCCCTATATTGTCTTAAAAGATCATTTAAGTTTAGTTCCATATTGTTGTCTGGTGTCTTGTGCTTCATGGTTTTTTCTCAAAAATTATCTATAGTAAAGATGTGGCCCACCCATTTGTATGAGTGCATTATAGAGATTTTTTCTAAATTCTCTTCTATCCCAAATACCTTGGATGTGTCCTCTTTTAAGTGCATTTTTAGCACTATGATAATCAGGCGGCACTTCTTGTCCTGTAGTTTCTCTAATGACCCTTGGTCCAGCAAAGCCTATTCTAGAAGATCTAATTGCAAACTGATAGGGAGAACACCCTAAAAAGCTTGCCACAGGGCCTGCATATGAATTGTTATCATAGACCACAATATAGAGTCCACCAGAGTCAATGTATTCTCTTACTGCCATTGTACACCTTGGCATTTGTATAACCCCTAAGGTGCCCTCATGTATTCTAATACCACCTGTTGTGTGAATGTATGCAAGAAATGGCCTTCTTGTAATCTTTGCTCTTTCACATGCTCGGATAAATTTTTCTCCTTCAGCAGCTCCTACAGTACCATTTCTAAAGTTGGAATAAAGCATTGCAACTACAAGTTTTATTCCTCTTACCTTTGCATCAAAGGTTATAATTGCAGAGCGTCTTCCTGTCTTTTTGATGTCTTTCTTAAGCCTTTCATCAAATCCCTTAAAACCTAAAGGATTTATAGAACATATATGTTCGTTAAATTCTTGTACAGAACCTTTATCAAACAGATTCTCTAAATACCACTGATATTCAAGAGGGAAGTGATGTCCACACGTAGGACACACTCCACAAAATTCACCATATAGATCAGGAACCCAAAGATCTAAGCATCCATATTTCTGTGCATTAGGACAGCTTACAGTCCTATCTTCATTTGCAAGAGGACTTGTCCAAAAGTCCCATTCATCAACAAAGATTCCTCTTTCTTGTCCTTCACCTTTTAATATCTTTTGGGGTCTTTTGGGCTGAGGAAATACAAAATCATAGGCGGCTTTAACAGGTTCTGTAACAGTTCTTAGAAAGACTTGACCCTCACCAGATACCTCTTCTAAGACCTTTTGCACATGGCGTTTATGTGGCCTTAAGAGTCCATATCTAATTTCGTAATATCCTTTAGATGCGAATTCCTTTGCCTTCTTAAGTTTACCAGATATACCTTGAGACTCTTCGTAATAGTAACCCTTGCTTATCTCACGATATTTTTTTGATCTTATTTCTAATAGTCTTTCTATTTCTAGATCTGTACTAATATCCCAAGGGATAAAGACCTCAAATTCTTCTGGGGGCTCTTTTCCTTCCTCTGACTGCCTTTTAAGTGCATAAGATCTAAAGGCTCTAAGGCTTTTTGTCTTTAGTACAACTTCATCTGTTGCCCGAATCATTTCGTACCTAAGCCTTCTAAAAAAGGAAAAATCGTCTTTTCTAGCACCCAGAGGAGGTTCTTGAACGATTCTATCAATAGTGCCAAGCTCAAGATTATCTTTGGCAGTTAGTTTGAGTTGTTCTGCACAGTGTTCAATAAGTTCACGAGGTACCCTTTGACCTTCTCTAATCTTTCCTTCTATAGCAGCAGCCCCTTCTGGGGAGATTACAGAGTAATAGCCATGAGATGCCATAAGGCGTATATCTGCAAGCCCTATTGCCTCTGCTCCACCTGAGCCACCTTCAGAGATAAAGGCTACCATGGGTACTTTGAGTTTAGACATTGCATATAGGTTTCTTGCAATCTGTTGAGCTGCTCCAGGATAGTCTTCAATAGGATATGAACCAGGAGTAAAGATAAAAAAGTGGATTGGTATCCCCTCTGTCTCTGCAACTTTCATATATTGTAGTGCCTTGGCATTCCCCCATGGTTTTGCACAACCACCGTTTCTAAACTCTTCTCCTCTTCCTTTTTCATGTCCTATTACCATTACTTGATGGCTATATATTTTCCCTTTTACCCGCCTGTGTAAGGTTGCTCTTGCAACTACAACTGCAGGATCAACATTACATTCTCCTTCGCCACCAAGTTCTGTATAGGAGTCATATACATTATCCAAGATATCTTGTAGAGTAAAGCGCTGGGGATTTCTTACAATATTTACTATTTGCCAAGGAGTTAGATCTTTTGCAGTTCTATCTTCTAAGAAAGAAACTCTGTCTTCAAGCGTGTTTAGTCTTTTGCAGAGTTCATCTTCTTTAAACTCAAAGATGTGATCCCTTAGGTTGTTTACTTCATCTCTAAGCTCGTTTAGTTCTCCCCAGTTGGGATCTCCTTTTATATCTGCAAGATATTCAATTCTGTCTGAAAGTTGCTTTAGAAGCTTTCCTATCTCAGCCATATTTAATCCATCAAAGGGTTGCTTTTTTTCTTTTTTGTTTGACACAACAGTTTATCCCTAAAATTTCAATATATCATCAAGCTTTTCTTTGAGATATTCTAAGTTTGTTATAATTGGGGCATTTTGGGAGTCATAGCCCTCAATCTCTATCTCATCAACTAGCCTTTTTGCTCTCTGCCTTGCTTCATCTGTATCTTTACCCCATACAATAGCAAGGGCAAGGTTTGGATCATATTCTGTAGGAATCTTATATGGTCTGTCTTTAGGAACATGGGTGTGGACTGTAAGCCACTCGTGTTCAGGAAAGTAAAATTTTGTAATTGTTCCACACCAAGGGGCAAAACCTCTTTTGGTATCCTCTGCTACAATCCTTAATTCAATTGCAGTACCTTCAAAGCTAATATCTTTTTGACTATAACCAATTTTGTCGCCAAGGGCGACTCTTATCTGTTCTTTTATAAGATTAGTAGGTTCGTTTTTTCCTTTTATCCTACTTATTCTTGCAGAGATTTCGTTTTCTACCTGTATTCTCGTATTTACCTCTAATAAATAAGGCTCTCCTTTTCTTGTTACTATCCATTCCCATGTGCCTACATTGTCATATCCTACATGTTTTGCAAGACGAATTGAGTATTCTACTATTTTATCAAGTACTCTTTGCGCATCAAATGGGTAATCAATAGTTGAAGGATCAAATCCTGGTGCAACTTCTACTCTTTTTTGTCTACCTGTGCTTTGGATTGTGCAATTCCTTGTAGCAAAGTGTACAACTTCTCCATAAGGAGAGCAAAGTATCTGCACTTCAAGGTGATGGTAGTCCTTAATACATTGTTCTATTAATACACCTTCATCACCAAATTGACGTTTTGCATATGCTTGAATGCGTCTATATGTTCTACGAAATGCATCTAGTTGGTTTACTTCTTCTATTCCCATCCCACCACCACCAGCAGATGCCTTTACTAATATAGATGGTTGTGATATGCCTTGTTCTTCTTGGATATAAAAGAGTTCTTCTGCAACAGCTTCAGCTTCAACCTCCGAATAGATTGGGGCATCAGAGCCAGGTATTACAGGTATATTAAGAGATTTAGCAACTCGTTTTGTATTTATTTTACTGCCTAAATCTCGAATCACCTTCCAATTTGGCCCTATAAATTTTAGGGGACGAGTACGCATTGAGGCACGCCTTGCAAATCTAAAGTTTTCAGAGAAAAAGCCATAACCTGGATGGATTGCACTACATTCGGCTTCATCTGCTACAGAAAAGATTTCATTAGGGTCTTTATAACTAGATATTCTATAGCAGTGTTTAGGACCTCTTTGTTTGCTTAGGCTTACGTGGCAAGAGTCTTCATCTTCTTTTGTATATACTGTACAAAAATCAAGTCCAAGCTCATCACAAGCCTTCATTATGCGGATTGCAATCTCACCTCTATTTGCAATAAGGATCTTTTCTTTAGTCATATATAATCCTGTCCTGCTTTTTCTATGCCATCTTTAAGTATATTGATTATAAAATTAGTATTTTTATATTCTACATATTTGTTTATTTCATGCCTTTTTACTGGATTAAACGTGATACGTCAATTTTTAGAGTAAAAAACTTAAATAGTAAAAAACAAATTTATAAAATTGACAATAATTATAAATAGTTTTTTATTTTTATCAAAAGGCTAAAAACTAAAAGAGGAAGGAAGATAATATATGAAAATTTTATCATTTATGGGCTCTCCACGCATAAAGGGTAATACAGATATTTTACTAGATTATATGCTTGAAGCTGCACAGAGTGAGGGTGCTATTATAAAAAATGTTAAACTTATAACTCTTAAATATAGAGGATGTATAGAATGTGGTGATTGTGATAGTACGGGAATTTGTTCTTTAAAGGATGATTTTACTCCACTTTATGATGAAATCGTATCTGCAGATGTAATCGTTATAGCATCACCGATATTCTTTTATAATATAACTTCTCTTACCCAGATGGCTATAGAACGGGCTCAAGCCCTTTGGGTAGCAAAGTACAGACTTAAAAAACAGCTAGTGACGAGTGATAATAAATTAGGCATTTTTGTTGGTATAGGGGCTAGCAAAGGAAAAAGATTATTTGATGGTGCACGTCTTGTTGTTAAATATTTCTTTGATGCAATTGGAGTAAAAACAAATGTAAATTTTTTAGTAAAGGGTGTTGAAAAAAAGAGCGAGGTTTTACTCCATAAGCATCTATTGGAAGAGGTTATTGATTTTGGCAAAAAGATTTGTCACAGGTCTATACAAGATAGGTTAATTATTATTTAAAATCATACTAATCTGATTTGCTATATCCACAAACTGGTTACAACTTAGCTCTTCTGCTCTTGTCTTTGGATTAATATTACAATTTTGAAGAATTTGTTTAATATTATCTTTGCTTAGGCGTCTAAAACCTTTTAGATTATTCTCTAATGTCTTTCTACGCTTTGAAAAAGCTCTTTTTACTAAGTCCATAAAGAGACTTTCATTACTTAACTTAAAAGCGGGTTCTTTAAACGTGATTTTTATCACACTAGAATATACCTTGGGCACAGGCCTAAAGTTTTTAGGTGAAAGCTCCATTATAGTTTCTATATCTGCACAGTAGCCTAAAATGACAGTTGGTATTCCATATTCCTTTGTTCCTGGTTTTGCTGTAAGTCTTTTGGCGACCTCTTTTTGAAACATAAGCAGAGCCCAATCTATATGTTTTCTATATCTTATTAATCTAAAGATCATCTGGGTTGAAAGATAATACGGCAGATTGCCGAAGATTTTTAATTTTAACTGTTCTTCTTTTTGCAGTTTTTCAAAGTCTAAGGTTAGCATATCTTGTATAAGTATAGTTAAATTTTCAGGTATACCTTGTTCCTCTAAAAATTCTATTAATTCTTTGTCTATTTCTACTCCTATTACTTTATTTGCAACCTTTGTAAGTTCATAAGTAAGGGCTCCTGTGCCAATACCTAATTCAATAACAGTGTCTTTCTCACTAATACCTGATTTTTCTATTATTTTTCTTATTACATTTTGTTGGACGAGAAAGTGCTGTCCTAAAGACTTCTTGGCATATTTTTTCATGATTTTTTATAGCTTAATTATAGCCGTTTTCTTGTCGTTTTTGGGCAAGACGCTTAGATCTTTTTTCTCTTGCCTTTTTATAACCAATAAGTGCAATCCAATAAGAAAGAATAGCAAAAGGAAGGGCAAGAATTACTCCCCCAATAATCATTGTATATATTAAAGAGACACTGGTTTTAAATAGAATTTGGGCTCCGTGTATAAAACCTGCTTGATCTACTTGATGTAAAAGTAGCTTAACACTAGCCCACGAAAAATGATTACCTGTTATCCAAGTACCTAATCTCCATGACCAATAGTATTGAAGTGGTATTGTAATAGGATTGCTTACTATAAAGCTTATTGCTACCCCTGCTAGGGGATTGGCTGCAAGTAAACCACACAGTAACAATATAAGTGTGGTATGAAATGGGATAGTCGGGGTAATTGCAACGAAGACTCCTATTGCAATACCTCGTGCAAGGACTTTAGGGTCACCTTGAAGTCTAAGTAATTTGCGCCAATAATATCGAGCCTTTCTTAAAATAGGGTATTTCTTTTTAGCAATAGGTTGTGTATTATTGTCTTCTTTTGCCTTCAAGTACTTAATATCCTCATCTATTTTGACCAAACGAAGGTGTGAGTGCTGTGTTCGAGTGGTCTTTGGTCTTCTTTTTATTTTATCCTTATTTTGGTTTTCTATCACCCTAAACCCATGCTTCATCTATTTACCTCCAAGGGTTTCGAAAACTCGAGGTCCATGGCTAGTAGAGTACACATCTTCATCAATTTTTAATCGTTTGCCATGCTCTAATAGGTGAATTCCACAAATGCCAATCATTGCTGCATTATCCGTGCAAAATTTTATATCAGGTAGATAAATCTTTATATTTTTTTTTGTTGCCCTTTCTTTCATTAGTTTCCTTAGTCGTTTGTTGGCAGCTACCCCACCACATATTACAATGTGTTGGCAATTAAATTGTAATGCAGCCTTTATTGTTTTTTCAACTAAAACTTCACATATTGCTAGTTCAAAAGATGCACATAAATCTTCTATAGGTACATTGCCAGTGTTTTCTAATTCCTTTACTAAATGTAAAAATGCAGTTTTTAGTCCACTAAAACTAAACTCAAGTGGGCTATCATGGAGCCATGCCCTGGGAAGTTTAAAGGCATTTGGATCCCCTTTTTCTCCTAATCGGCTAATTTGAGGTCCACCTGGATAGGATAATCCAAGTATTTTTGCTCCCTTATCAAAGGCTTCGCCCGCTGCATCATCTCTAGTCTTACCTAAGAGTTTAGCTTCTAAAAAGCTTTTCACTAGATAAAGGCTTGTATGTCCTCCAGAAACTACAAGGGCAATATATGGAAAAGGAGGAGATTGTTTTTCTAAAAATATGCTCAAAATGTGTCCATGAATGTGATCTACACCAACACATGGTATATTTAAAGAAAAGGAAAGGGCCTTTGCAAAATTAAACCCTACTACAAGAGAACCAACTAGCCCAGGGCCCTGTGTTACTGCTAGGGACTTAATCTCTTTTGTAGATATATTGGCTAAAGTTAAGGATTCTTGCACAACCGGCAGTATTGCTTTCATGTGTTCTCTTGATGCTATTTCAGGTACAACTCCACCATATGGACGATGTTTTGGTATCTGAGAAGCCACTACGTTTGAAATACATCTTCCATTATCAAGAACTGCTGCTGCAGTTTCATCACAAGAGGATTCAATAGCAAGCAACGGATAAAATTGAGAATTGATAAAATCTTTCACCACGATCGTTTATTTGGTTTGATAAGATTTATTAAATAAAAGATACTAGATGTGATTGTAACAAAGTAGCTTTGATCTAACAAGGAATAAAACAAATAGAGAACAAAATAAAAAAGGGCTTACTGCCCTTTTTTTACTATAGAAAAATGGCGGGGCCGACGAGACTCGAACTCGCGACCTCTGGCGTGACAGGCCAGCGTTCTAACCGACTGAACTACGACCCCGCAACTTTTCAATTATCAAAACCTTGGTAGGCGGAACAGGACTCGAACCTGTGACCCCCGGCTTGTAAGGCCGATGCTCTCCCAACTGAGCTATCCGCCCGTAAAAAGCGTTAATCATTTAACATTGCTTTGTCCAGATGTCAAGCCCTAAATTAATACGAAGTAATGCTCAAAACTTTG
Source organism: uncultured Desulfobacterales bacterium (assembly GCA_964578585.1). GTDB lineage: Bacteria > Desulfobacterota > Dissulfuribacteria > Dissulfuribacterales > JAMONC01 > JAMONC01. The sequence continues at coordinate 9,526 of CAZODM010000040.1, forward strand.
CTTTTAAGAGCTTGAATGATTAAGTTTCATCACATAAATTATAGAATATCTTAAGAAGCTTTGTAAAGGGGAGGTTGATACCTATGGATTTAGAAAAAAAGGAGGCTTCTTTAGCCTTAAAAGTTCAGGAATTAAAGAGTCAGCTTAGGGATGTAAAGCAGAGAATAGAACTTTTAAGAGGTTATCTTTGATGAAGATAGTCTTAAAAGTCGTCTCAATGAGATAGATCAATTGATGCTTGCTCCAGATTTTTGGGATAGAAAAGACTCTAAAGATATTCTTAAAGAACGAGCAGATTTAATAGAAAAACAACAAGAAATAAAGGGATTATCTGATGAATATGAAGAGTTAGAACTCCTTTTAGAACTCAGTCTTGAAGAAGAAGACACAACTTCTTTACAAGAAGTATGTGAAAGGCTTCAGGTTTTAGATGAAAAGATACGCCGTGCAGAGTTATCCCGGCTTATGTCTGAGGAGCATGATAAGAATAATGCTATTTTAACCATACATCCTGGTGCAGGTGGTACTGAGTCACAGGATTGGGCAGATATGCTCCTTAGGATGTATCTTCGTTGGTGTGAACGACACGGTTATAAGGTTGATATATTAGATTTAATGCCGGGGGAAGAAGCTGGGATAAAAAATGCTACTTTGCTTGTAAAGGGTGCTTATGCGTATGGTTATTTAAAAGCTGAGGCTGGGATCCATAGGCTTGTTCGAATTTCCCCATTTGATGCCTCTTCAAGAAGGCACACATCTTTTGCCTCTGTTTTTGTAGCTCCAGAGCTTGATGATACTATTGAGATAGATATTAATGAGAAGGATTTAAGGATAGATACTTATAGGGCAAGCGGGGCAGGTGGCCAGCATGTAAATAAGACAAGCTCTGCAGTTAGGATTACTCATCTACCAACAGGTATAGTGGTGCAATGTCAAAATGAACGTTCCCAACACAAAAACAAGGCAATTGCTATGAAAATTCTTAGAGCTCGGCTTTATGAGAGAGAAAAGGCAAAACAAGAAGAAGAAAAGAAAAAACTGCATGGACAGAAAAAAGAGATTGCATGGGGGAATCAAATTAGATCCTATGTTCTTCATCCATATCAAATGGTAAAGGATCACAGGACAGGTGTAGAGACAGGAAATGTAAATGCTGTTTTAGATGGGGAGTTAGATCAGTTTATTCAGAGTTGGCTTATGAAAAATGCCTCTAAGGAACAATAAACAAAATGGCTAGCTATCAATCTCTTGCTTTATCTACAGACCACCAAGCTAGTAAGATTGCAATGCCTGATAAAGAAAATAGCAAAAACGCATCTGTCCACGAAAATGCCCCGCCAAGCGCAATTTGTCTTATTGCCTTTGATGCATGACTAAGAGGGATAATCTCAAGGGGAATCCTTGCCCATTCAGGAAGATTCTTTATTGGGAAAAATGTCCCACCCAAAAATGCCATAGGAGTTATGACAAGGTTTGTAATAAGGCTTTGATCTGCATGGTTTTTTATAAGCATTGCAGAAGTAACTCCAAGTGCTGCAAAAAATGTGGCGTTTAGTGCAGCTATAAACCAAAATCCAGGGCTAAAGTGAAGGTTTAATCTAGCAATTAGTGCAATAATTACTATAACTGCAGCGGAAAGTAGCGCTCTGGTTACTCCTGCTGCCACCTCTCCACATACATAGGAAAAGTTTGTAATAGGTGCTGCCTGAAACTCTTCAAATACCTTTAGGTAAAAACGAGCTACATTTATCTCTACATTTATTCCAAAGCCTTGAGTCATAGATGTCATAGCAACAAGTCCAGGGATTAAAAACTCAACGTAACTTACTCCACCTACCTTCATGTGACGTCCCATTCCTAGACCAAATGCAATGAGATATAAAAGTGGAGAGACTGAAAAAGACATTATTATACGCCAAAACCTATGGCGCATGATTAAGAGTTCTCTTAAATATGTCGCTATAAAGCCATGCATTATTGTATATATTTTACCCCTTCTTTTGCTATTGCAACAGCTACTTGTCCTAAAGAGATTCCTGCATCAGACATTGGAATCTCTTTAGACCAATATACCTTAAACTTATTATCTTTTAAGCCATTTATGAACAATGATAAAAGGATTCTATTTTGAAAACAACCTCCAGATAAGATCACTTGATTAATCCTTAGTTGATCTCTTATCTTGTTTAAGACCTCTATAAAGCAATCTTTTAACCATCTATGAAATGACAAAGCTATTATATTTGTTGGTATACCTTTAGAGATATATGAGAGCATATATCTTAGCATAGTCTTACAACCTATAATTAAGCACCCATCTTTAATATCTTTATATATTTCCAGAGGAAAGCTAAGGTTTGACTCTTTATTAGATAAATTTTCATAGGCTTCTAAAGCCTTTGATTCTAATATCATAGCAGCTTGAGCCTCATAGGATATCTTATCACAAAGTCCAAGTATAGAAGAGATGGCATCAAATAGTCTTCCACAACTACTTGTTAGTGGAGTATTTAGTCTTTTTTGTATCATCTGAATTATTAAGTCTTTGTTTTTATAAGAGTTTAGAGAAAGAGAAGATATGATAGGTTCATTTAGTAATTCACTATTATAAAGAATGCTTAGTGCCATCCTCCATGGTTCTAGGGTAGCCTTATCACCTCCGGGTAGGGCATTATATTCTAAGTGAGCAAGCCTTTTATAGTCTTTGTATCCTACTAAAAGTACTTCTCCACCCCATATGGTATGGTCTTTACCAAGTCCTGTGCCATCTAAAATTATAGCTAAACTTGGGGATGTAAGATTATGTTCTATCATAACTGATACTGCATGTGCATGATGATGTTGTACCTCTATACTAGGTTTTTTAAATGCTCTCCCAATTCTAGTTGTAGGATAATCAGGATGTAAATCTAAGGCACAGATCTCAGGTGATATATCAAGTAATGAACAAAGATGTTTTAGAGCCTTTTTGTAAAAGTCAAAATTTTCTTTGTATTCAAGCTCTCCAATGTGTTGACTTAAAAATGCTTTATCTTTTTTAGTAAGGCAAAATGTAGTCTTCATCGCCCCACCACAGCCAAGAACGGTCTTTGAGTAAGAAAATGGAAGTTCTATAGCCTTTGGGACAAAACCTCTAGAACGTCTTATCATTATAGAGCCAATATCTGGATCAATATATCTAATTACTGAATCATCTGCTCTTGTTATGATTTCTCTATTATTAGTTAAGAAAAAGTCTGCAATATTACCTAATTCAGATATTGCAGAACTTGTATCTATACATATTGGCAGTCCTGAAAAATTGCCACTTGTCATAACTAATGCTTTTGGGGCATTAGGATGATTAAATATAAGATGATGAATGGGTGTATAAGGTAGCATTATGCCAATGTCTTTTATCTCTGGTGCAATGTATTTTGAGAGAAAGGAGTTTGTCCTTTTTTTTAAAAGTACTATAGGAGCGCTAGTATCTTTAAGTAGTTCAATAGAGTTTTTATCTAATATAGCAACCTCATTTGCAACCTTGATCGAGGCTACCATAATTGCTAAAGGTTTATGAGGGCGATTTTTCTTTTTTCTAAGCCTTAAAACTGCATTGTCATTTCTTGCATCAACAGCTAGGTGAAACCCGCCAAGTCCTTTTATTGCAAGGATTTTACCTTGGTTCAAAAGTAAGATAGCTTTGTCCAATATCTCTTTAGGATTACATATTTCCTTACCAGTTTTGTCTAATAAAAACAGTCGTGGTCCACAATTTGCACACGCTATTGGTTCTGCATGAAAGCGTCTATTTAGAGGATTTAGATACTCCTGTTTACATAAATGGCACATGGTAAACTTGGACATGGTAGTGTTTTTTCTATCATAAGGTAAAGATCTTATAATAGTGAACCTAGGTCCACAATTTGTACAATTTATAAATGGATATAGATATCTTCGATCCTTGGGGTCAAATAGTTCTCTTATACAATCAGAACAAGTTGCATAGTCTGGTGGTGGGAATATATCTTTTTTACCACAAGAGCTACTTTGTTTAATAACAAAATCAGTTAATTTTTTGTTAGGATTTTTGGCTATTACAGATATCTTTACAATTTTTGATACACTAGGGGCATTTTTTTGTAATGTTTTTAAAAATGATATTAAGTCTTCTTTTTCCCCTTGTAAAAACAGTAGGACTCCTTTTTCTGTATTAGAACAGTAGCCTTGTAGGTCTAGCTGTTTAGCTGTTCTGTATAAAAAGGGTCTAAATCCTACCCCTTGAACAATACCTTGAACAATAATTTCTATAGCCTTTTTATCTAAGCTCATATCTTTTAAAAATATCGAGTTTTTGACTCATTTTTTATAAGTTATATACTTTACACACAAATTACGACAAGGAGTACAAAATTGGAACAAGATATAGATATTTATTTTATGGATATTGCCTTAGAGTTGGCTAAAGAGGCATATCTTAAAGATGAAGTACCAGTAGGGGCTGTATTAGTAGATCATAAGGGCAATATAGTTGGGAAAGGATATAATCAGCCAATATCTTCTTTAGATCCTAGTGCCCATGCAGAGATATTAGCTTTAAGGGAAGGAGCAAAAAGGATTAACAATTATAGATTATTAGATACCACACTTTATGTAACCTTAGAACCTTGCCCAATGTGTGCTGGTGCTATTTTGTATGCTAGGGTGAAGAGGCTTGTAATAGGTACACTTGATCCTAAGACTGGGGCTTGTGGCAGTCTTTATAATATAGTTAGTGATAAGAGGTTTAATCATGTAGTACAGCTAACTTATGGTGTTAGAGAGAGACAGTGTAGTCAGATACTTAAAGAATTTTTTAGACAAAGACGTCACAAATAAAAATAAAATAAAAAAGCCCGCTCTCTTAGGCGGGCTTTTATTTTAAATGTATTAGTCAAGAAAATACTTTAAACGATCTCTCCTTGTAGAATGTCTTAGGCGATTAAGGGCCTTTTTTTCTATCTGTCTTATACGTTCTCTTGATACATTAAATCTCTTTCCAATCTCTTCTAGGGTATATTCACCATCTTCACCTATACCAAAACGCAGTCTAATGATCTTTTCTTCTCTTGGACTTAGGGTAGAGAGTATACTTTTAATTCGTTCTGTTAACTCTCTATCTTTTACTGCCTCAAATGGAGAGACAGCATCTTTATTTTCAATAAAGTCTCCAAGTGTTGAATCTTCATCACCTACAGGAGTCTCAAGAGAGACAGGCTCTCTTGAGGCCTCAAGTATTGATAGGATCTTTTCCATTGGTAGCCCTGTACGGGCAGATATTTCTGCAGGAGTTGGCTCTCTACCAAGTTCTTTTAAAAGGGCATAAAAGGCCTTAAAGAATTGACTTCTAAGTTCAAGAAAGTGGACAGGTAAACGAATTGTTCTTGTCTTATCTAATATAGCCCTTGTTATTGCCTGTCTTATCCACCAGCTAGCATATGTTGAGAATTTATTTCCTTTTTTGTAGTCAAACCTAAAGACAGCCCTCATGAGCCCCAAGTTTCCTTCTTGAATAAGATCAGCGAGTGAAAGACCCTGATGCATATAACGCTTTGCAATACTTACTACTAGACGCAAGTTTGCGTTTATCATTTCATCTTTAGCACGTTCAATCCTTCTTCTATGTTCGTATATCTCGTCTCTTAGACGTTTTAACTCGGGGTCTTCAGGATGAGCCTCTTGAATACTTTCTACAATTGTAACCATATAATTAAGCTGCTGCTTTTTGGGCTTCATAGAGGGGTCTCGTTGTTGCCAGAGCTTTATTTGTTTTCTAAGTGCTTCCATCTCTGGCAATTTTGAAGGATGTTCCATTATCCCCTGTATGATTCCATTAAATCCTTCTCTTATAGTTTTACTTAGCTCCTCTTCTTTTTCTGGAGTGAGGAGCTCAAATTTGCCCATTTCCCTTAGATATGTAGTAGTGATCTCTTCAGAATCTGTGTACTCATCTGGTTCTGGAGCAGTTTTAGCAGGAGTTTCTTCTTCTTTTTTCTTTTCTGGGCTAGTAGGCTGTACCTTAATCTTGGCTGTCTTTTCTATAACAGCTAGGTCTGAATCATTTATGACCTCTATGTCGTTTTGGAACAAAAAGTCAAAGATCTCTTCTATCTTATCAGGATCTTTGACGTCTTCAGGAAGGAGTTCATTAAGTCTACCATAAGTAATAGAGCCATCCCTTCCTGCTTCAAGTAGGCGTTCAACATAGTTGCCTTCTTGTTTCTTCTTTTTCTCAGCCATACCTTTTTTGCTCACCACCTGCTTTAAAATTTTTGCCCTTCAGACACGAATCATAGATTTTAATGCATATCCTTTTAATTTGCAAGACTAAATTCTTACCTTTTCTTATCGTAGGACTCTTAAGCCAAGGTTATTTTTGGTATAATAAAAGTCTATAGTTAGCATTTATTTCAAGCAAGTAAAAAACTAACTATTTTATAAAAATTTTAAAGTAATTAAACCATGTCCATAAAATCTTTAAACATTAAAGGGCTAATTATCAACCCCTCTTTAGTACTTGCTCCTATGAGTGAGCTTTCTTGTGCTCCTGTAAGGCAGCTTATAGCCCAAATTGGCGGATGCGGCCTTTTTTATACTGAGATGTTAAATTCTCGAATTATTTCTTCTTGTTCTTTAAAAGATGATCCATTTTTGATTGTTGGAACAGAATCTCCACTTGTTGCGCAACTTGTTGGAAACGACCCCAAGAGGTTTATGATTAGTATAAAGAGATTAGAGTCCATGGGGCATTTTAGTGCATTTGACATCAATATGGGATGTTCCAGAAACTCTATAATGAGGCATGGTTGGGGATTAGCACTTTTTGAAGATATTGATAATGCCCTTAGGGTATTAGAAGCAGTTAGAAAAAGTACAGACTTGCCTGTAATTGTTAAGATTCGATCAGGAGTTACACACGACGTTGATAAAATGATAAAAAAGGCAAAGGCTTTTGCCAATCTTGGTTGTGATGCAATAGTTCTTCATCCAAGGGCTAAGGAAGATGGATTTAAAAGGCCTGCAAGATGGGAAGAAATTGCACTATTAAAGCAAGAACTAGATATCCCTGTGATTGGAAACGGTGATATAGGCTGTAGTGAAGATATAGAGAGGATGTTTTTAAAGACTAAATGTGATGCTGTTATGATTGGAAGAGCAGCAATTGTAAGGCCGTGGATATTTAGGCAGGCTATAGATAAAGATTTTTTACCTGATCCTCTAAAAATACTTGATATGGCAGCGGAGAATTTTGAACAACTATTACCTGAGGAGCTTGCTTCTAAAAGATTTTATATGTTTTTGTCTTGGTATCTTAGGAATTGGCCATTTTTTACCTATATATTGCGTTGCTTAGATAAATCACTATCTGTAAGACAGATGTATCTTTTAATAAAAGAAAGGCTTAAAGATCAAGAACCTAAATTAGAGGGTAGGTGTTTTATATCAAGAATTTAGTAAGGGCTATTCAACCTCTTTACAAAAGGCTAAACTATAACAAAATTTTAGAAAAACTAATAAACTAATTTGGGGTTAATATAACAACTATGATAAAGAAAGATCTATATGAAATACTTGGTGTAAAGCCAGATGCAAGTGAAAAAGAGATAAAACAGGCATTTCGTAAGCTTGCACGAAAGTATCACCCAGATGTAAATCCTGGAGATAAAGAGGCAGAGGCAAAGTTTAAAGAGATTAATGAGGCATATGAAATACTTAGTAATCCAGAAAAAAGGGCAGAATACGATAGGCTTAGACAAGCTGCTTCAAGCTCTAGATTCCAAACAGATGATGGATTTCATGCCTATGATTTTAGAGATTTTAATGTCAGATATGGAGATGATTTAGGTTCTATTTTTGAAGATCTTTTTGGCTTTAAGACTACAGGTGAAGATCAATATTATAGAGACACTTATACTTACTATACAGGACCTCTTAAGGGTGAGGATTTATACTTTAAGTTAGAGTGTGATCTAAGAGATGTTGCACTTGGACGTAAAATTGAGATTGAAGTCCCTAGAGAAGAGCTTTGTCCCTCTTGCATGGGAACAGGAGTAGATAGTAAAGAGAGTTCAGTATGTCCTAGGTGTAATGGAGAAGGAAAGATTGAGGTAAAAAAGGACAATGTTCAGATATTTAGGATATGTCCATTTTGCCATGGAAGTGGACGATTGCATCAAAAGAAGTGTAGCACATGCAATGGGATTGGTCGTATAACAAAGACAGAGAGATTAAGAGTAAGGATTCCAAAGGGTGCTGAAAATGGTACTAAAATAAGGGTTAGAGGTAAAGGACTTCCAGGAATTAATGGTGGAGAAAGTGGTGATCTTTATCTTGAGTTACATATAAGGCCTGATCCTATCTTTAGAAGAGATGGGTTAGACCTTCATACAACAGCAAATGTAGAGTTGTGTGAGGCAGTGCTTGGTGGCAGTGTGAGTGTTCCAACCTTAACAGGTATGGCAAAAGTTAAAATACCTGCTGGCAGTCAATGTGGACAACGTCTTAGATTAAGAGGTAAGGGGATTGAAGATCAAAAGGGGAACAAGGGTGATCTTTATGTAGAGTTAAAGGTTTTAATACCTAAATCTTTAAGTGAAAAGGCAAAGGAAAAGTTTAAGGAATTTTGTGAGATATTAAAAACAGGAGCATAAAAAATTATTTGACCTCTTGACTTATTGTTAGGATAAGAGCATAAATAATTTTATTA
>CAZODM010000041.1:0-18011 GCA_964578585.1 uncultured Desulfobacterales bacterium
TAAACATAAGAGGAGAAATATGTGCTGTAATAGATCCTTTAATGAGGCTTGGTAAAGGCAAAATTAAGATAGAGGATAACAATGCCTCCAAAGAAGTTATCATTTTTAAAAATCTGGGGGAACCTCTCGCAATAGTTGTAGATGAGGTTACAGACCTTATAGAAGCTCATATTTCTTTAGATACTAATACCCTAGGTATTGTTAAAGGAAAAGCTAAGATTTTAAAGGAGCAAGGTAAAGAGAATATAGTTGGGATATTAGATCCAGAAAAGTTATTTTTTAACCACGAGATATCAGAGTAACTTTTTAAGATTATGGGATTCGATAGTTCAAAGTTTATAGAATCTTTTTTAAGTGTAGCAAAGGATAGACTTTTAAAGTTAGAAAAAGCTGCTTTAGAAGGTGATAGTCTTTCAAAAGAAGATTTTGAAGGACTAATGCGAGAGGCTCATACCCTAAAAGGTGAGGCAAGAATGGTGGGGTTTAAAGATATAAGTGATATGTCCCACCAACTTGAAGATTTATTTTTAGAATTAAAGCAAGGAACCGGTGATAAGACAGAAATAATAGATAAAATATTAAACCATATTAAAGAGATAAGAGACAAGTTAAAGAATATAGAAGATAAAAAACATGGCTCTAAAAAGGGAAAGCGAAAACAAAAGAATATAATAAAACAAAAGGAAATCAAAGATAAAGTACTTAGAGTAAGAAGTGAACGATTTAAAAAGATTACAGATCTTTCTATTGAAACAGCTTGTGCATTTAAACAGATAGAGCAAACTGGGATATTTTTTAGAAAACTTTGTTCAAAGCTGTCTGATATTAGGATTGAGTGGGATCAGACATATCTTCAACTTTCAAAAGGACTGCCTAGTTCATCTATAAGTTTAGATGAATTAAACGATAAGATACATCAATTTTGTGACTTGGTAACAAGTTTAAGATGTAGATACGACAACGCTCTTTCCCTTGCTTCGCCTGCAGTTAGTACTCTGCTTGTTGAATGTCTTGCAGCTCGAATGAGACCTCTTTCTAGAATTTTTGATGCATATCCAGCAGAAGCAAGACGTATTGCCTCAAGATTAGGGAAAAAGGTGAATATCCATATTACAGGTGAAACTATTGAGTTAGATAGAGACATTGTAGAGGCAATAAATGAGCCCCTTATTCATCTTGTTAGAAATGCTATAGATCATGGAATTGAATCTCCTAACCAACGAGAAATAAAAGGAAAAGATCCTATTGGGAATCTATGGATTAGGGCAAAAAGACAAGGACAAAAGGTCATTATAGAAGTTGAGGATGATGGTAAAGGAATTGACATAGAAAAGATTAGAAATAAGGCCTTAAGAAAAGGAATTATTATTGACGAACTTGAGATTGAACAAGATGGGCGACTTTCTGAATCATTAAAGAAGCTCCTTTTTTCTTCTGGTTTTTCTACTAAAGATGAAGTCTCAGATATATCTGGCCGTGGTGTTGGTATGGATACGGTTAAGGGAGCAATTTATAAACTAAATGGAGTTATAGATATATTTTCTTACAAAGACAAAGGAACAAAAGTTGTTTTAGAATTACCTATAAGCCTTGCTTTAATGCAGGTCCTTATAATCAAGGTTGCTAATAGAATATTCTCTCTACCAACTCATTGGGTAAAAGATATAGTGTTTTTTAATCCTTCAAAGGTATTAACACATGAAGGATTACCTAAGATTTTGATACGTGATGAAAGTTTTTATTTATTTGAACTTTCAAAGATTTTAAACCTTGCCCCATCTAATAAAGAAAAGGCTTTCGTTATTATTCTTGGTCATGAGACACATAAAAAGGCTTTTTTAGTTGATGAACTTATTACTCAAACTGAAGTTATATTAAAACCAATACCTTCCTATTTAGGAACTGATCTTGTAATAGGTTCTAACATTTTCGAAAATGGTCAAATTAGTTTAGTATTAAATGTATCTAATATACTAAGAATAGATACTAAGCAATCAACTAATTATAAAACAAGTGATAAGAAAAGAATAAAACAAGCTAAACCAAAAATATTAATAGTAGATGATGCGGTTATAACTAGAAGTCTACTTAAAAACATATTAATTTCAGCAGGATATGATGTCTATAGTGCAACTCATGGAATGGAAGCATTAAAATTATTAGGACAAGAACATTTTGATATAGTTATAACAGATTTAGAAATGCCAATAATGGATGGTTATGAATTAACTAAAAAAATACGTTCTAATGAAAGATTAAAAGATATACCAGTTGTAATATTAAGTTCTCATGAAACAGAAGATGAAATTAAGAAAGGTTTTGCTGTTGGCGCGGATGAATATTTACAAAAAGGTAATTTTACTCAACAAACTTTAATTAAAGTTATAGAAGAGCTATTATATCATGGAAGTGGTAATTATGCTATTTAACTATTTAGATTATCGTTTAGCCGCTTTATCTACTGAAGTAGATGAAGCCTATTTTGATTATAAATTAAAAAATTATATATTAAAAATAAAAAGTAATGACCATATATATTATGATAAGCATATAAAAATAAATAAAATTCCAGAGATTATTAATATTAATATAAATAATATATATCCAGCACCGAACTATTTAAAAAATAGTGATCTATATAATAAAGAAAAAGAATATATTAATCTTAATGCTATTTGGGGTTTTGTATATATAAAACATAAACTAATCCCACTTGTAAGATTAGAGCTTTTATTATCGGAGGTGATCTGTGAAACACACTAGCCTTAAAACTAAGATATTTAAAGTATTTGCTTTATTAGTGATTATAAATGTAATATCTGTGTTAGGTGGCATATTTATTTCTCATTGGATGGAAGGTCAATATAGATTATTGTCTAATTTTACAAGTGAACTAAATAGATGTTTACTATTAAAGCAAAAGATAGCTTACTTAAGAGGAGAATTTATATTAGCAAGTACAGGTATGGAATCAATTAATAATATTAAGAAAATATGTAATACTATGGGAAATAGTGCTAAAATTGAAGCAAAGGAAATTTTTGATAAAAGTATAAGTTGTAGACAATGTCATTCAGAAAAGGAAATAAATGATTTAAAAAATTTATCTTTAGCAAGTCTAAATAACTTTCTAAAATTAGGACAAAATATCTGTAATACATCAATAAAATCTAAAAATATTAATACTAAGTTAGTTAAAAAAGAATTACCTAAAATATATCAGGAATTGCAAGATATTATTAGTCATGGAATTACTGAAAGTAATAATTTTGTTAAGATGGCTAAAGATCGAGTAATAAGAGTTTATAAAATTATAGGACTATTTCTATCTATATTAGTATTAATAGGTTTTGTTGTAGCTATATTTGGTGGAATTTCTTATCAGAATAAAGTTATATCTCCATTAAAAGATATGTCTAAAAAGTTTGGTATGATTGCTTTGAATGTTATGCAAGTAGCAAAGGATCAAAGTCTAAGTGCATCTAAACAAGCTGATGCAGTAATTGAAGTAGGTGCATCTGCAGAGGAACTAAATAGAGCAGCAGAAGCACTTAGTAAACAAGCTGCTGTTATTGTTGAAGTAGCTAACAAAGCTATGAAAAGTGCTATTGAGGTAACAGATAGGATGAGATCAACTACTGATTTTATGCATACTGTAAAGTCTTATGCAGATGAATCATCTAATAACATTATGTCACTTAATCAGACTATAGATGAAATTGGTAAAGTTCTTACTTTTATTGAAGATATTGCTAGTCAAACTAAACTTCTTGCATTTAATGCTGCAATTGAAGCTGTAAGTGCTGGGGAAGCAGGTAAAAGATTTTCTATAGTAGCTAAACATATAAAGGATTTAGCAGAGAATACTAGCTCTTCTACTGATGAGATACGTACATTAATAGATGATATTAAAAATCATACTCATAAAGCTGTATTAACTGCAGAAAATGTCCAGAAAACTGTTAATGAAGCTGTATCCCAGGTTAGTAAAGCAGGTATGGCCATGGAACATATAAAGGAAATAATTCATGAAAATCATGACGTAGCTCAAAAAATAAATATTGCTACATCACAACAGGGTAAAGCTACAGAACAGATTACAGAAGCAATGGATTCTTTATCATTATCAGCTAAAAATTTAGAAGAAGGCGCAAAACAGACTGTAGCTGCAATGAAAGAACTAGAAGCTGCAGTTTTATCATTAAAAGATCTTATAGGTGAACAATAATATAAAGTAGGTAGAGAAATATAAATGGCTATTCATATTTTAATATTAGAAAATAGCTTGTTTTATCAAACATGGTTTAAAAAACATTTAAATAAACTTGAATTAACAATAACAAGTAATAATTCAGTTACTAATGTTACAAAATTATATCAAAATATATCACCAGATATTATTATTATATCACCAGATATTAAAGATAGAATTGCTCTTAATCTTTCAAGACAACTGTTAACCTATGATTCATCAATTTCTATTATTATTTTAACTAATGATTACAATCCTAATTATGTATTTGAAGCGTTAGGTATAGGTGTATTTGATGTATTAAATTGGTCTGAGAAGAGTTATGAATTAGCAAGTAAATTAAAACGGAAAATAGAGCTGTCTGTTCAGCTAAAATATAATAAAAAAGGAAAAAATAATAGTGCTTCTAAATATATAGATATAGAGAAATTATTTGCTTTTTCTCTATATAATATAGATATAATAGTAATTGGAGCATCGACAGGTGGTCCTAAGATAATTCAACAGATACTATCACCACTACCAGTTAATTTTTCAATCCCTATAGTCGTGGTACAACATATGCCATCCTATTGGGGTAAGTTCTTGCTAAATTGGTTGAAAACAAAGGTACTACTACCTGTTAAATTAACAATTACAGGGATGCTACCTAAACAAGGGATATACCTAGCCGATCCGTCTTGTTGTTGGATAATTGATAAGCGAGGGAGATTTAAGGCTATATCTAATAAAAATGCAAGGTATGGTGTACCTTCAATAGATGAATTCTTTTCTTCAGTGGCAGAATTTTATTCTGATAAGGCAATAGGGATACTTCTTACAGGTATGGGAGATGATGGTGCGTTAGGGCTAAAAAAAATGAAAGAAAAAGGGGCGGTTACTATTGTTCAAGAAAAGACAAGTTGTACGATATATGGCATGCCACAAAAGGCTTTATCTCAAGATAATTCACATCTAGTCTTAGATCCTATTTCTATTAGAACAATTTTATTGAATTTAGAGAGGAATCAGTATGGAAGGAAATCTTATACTATTAGTTGATGATAGCCCTTTGATTGTAGCAATGATGTCTGATTTATTAATTAATGCTGGTTATGAAGTTATATCGGCATCAGATGGAGTAGATGCAATAAACAAAGCTTATAGTGAGTTACCAGATTTAATATTATTAGATGTTATGATGCCTAAAATGAATGGTTATCAAGTATGTAGATTATTAAAGAATGATGAGTATATGAAGTACATTCCTATTATTATGTTTACTACTAGGGATAAACCTATAGAAAAATTTTGGGGATTACATATTGGTGCTGATGAGTATGTTAGTAAAGATATAGAAGCGGAGAAGTTATTAGATTTAATAAAGAAATACATAGACAAGTCTATTAAATACAAAAATTTATTAAAAGAAAAAGCAAAAAATATAACATTAACTGATATTTTACTTAAAACTAATACTATTCTTGATAGTAAATTATATGAATTAACTATTATTAATAGAATAACTAGTATAGCTTGGCAAACTAAGAATTTTAGAGAAGTTATAATTAAAGTATTACAAATATTAGAGGAAATTTTTAATTATGATTTAGGAGCATTTTGTTTATTAGATGAGGGTAAGTTAAATATATTTATATCAACAAAAGGTAAAATAGATATTAATGGAGTTAACTTAATTGATAATTTTTGTAAAAGACAAATAACATCTATAGGGGAAGTTATTAAAGATGATAAAAGTAAAATATATATACTTAAATCTGGAAAGGAAAAAGTTTCTATTGATAAAAATAATCTTTTTGCATTTAATTTTAAATCAAATTATACAGGTATTTATAGATCTCTAATTTTTTCGGATAGCCAATTGGTTAATATAACAGATAATGAAAGAAATACATATCAACTTATATTAGAACAAGCATTAGTAGTTATAGAAAATGCATATCTTTATGAAAAGATAAGACTTAGGTCAGTAACTGATGAGCTAACAAAATTATATAATAGACGATATTTCTTTATTAGAGTTAATGAAGAGTGTGAAAGAGTAAGTAGATACGGAGGAGGTTGGTTTTCTATATTAATATTAGACATAGATCATTTTAAACAAGTAAATGATACTTATGGACATCTTGCTGGCGATGAAGTCTTAAGAGAGATATCAACTATTCTTAAGGCAAGTATTAGATCTACAGATGTAGCAGCACGTTTTGGTGGAGAAGAGTTCATTATATTATTACCTGAAACAGATTTAAAAGGTGGAGCAAAATTTGCTGAAAGAATTAGGGAAAAGATAGAAAAACATCAATTTAGATATAAAGATAAAATAATACCGGTTACAGTCAGTATAGGGGTTGCCAGTGGAGGATGCAAAGATAATAGAATGTCTCCAGATATTATAATTGGACAAGCAGACAAAGCTCTTTATAGAGCTAAAGAGACTGGTAGAAATAGAGTATGTATTTATGATGAAGCCACTTAGTATTATAAAGATAGCAGAGTTAATTACCCAAAAAGTAGGAATTACTTTCCCTGATAATAAAATTAAACGCCTAGAAAAGGCTGTTTATAAACGGATGAATAAAATCAATCTGGATGATATATCTTGTTATTATATAAAATTAATGAATGATATAGAAGAGTTTAAAAGATTAATTCAACTTATTACAGTTAGTGAGACAAGATTTTTTAGACATGCATTACAATTTAAAAGTTTAAAAAAATATTTATTAAATAATAAAGAAATATTAACTAATGATTACTATATTTGGAGTGCATGTTGTTCCACTGGAGAAGAAGCATATTCCATTGCTATGTTAGTTGAAGACCTGGAGTCTAAAATTGGCCCAACTTCTATTAAAATTATAGCTACAGATATAGATAAAAATTCACTAGCTAAAGCAAAGGCAGGGATATATTCTAAAAAAGATTTAAATAATGTTCCCAATAATTATAAAGTGTTTTTTACTAAAATAGGAGAAGATAAGTACGAAGTAAAAAGAATAATTAAAAAAAGAGTTTATTTTTCTTATTTTAATCTTGTAGAAGATCCTGAATGTTTATTACCTGTCGCAGAATTTGGAGTGATATTTTGTCGAAATGTCTTTATCTATTTTGATAAAAGGGCTATTCAAAAGGCTTTATCAAAGATAGTTTCTTTGTTAAGAGCAGGTGGAATTTTTTACCCATCACCAACAGAACTCGCCTTAGTAGAACATCCTTTATTAAAGCTCAGATCTTCTAGTGATGCATTCTTTATAAAAGAAAACATTACCAATATTTCTTTTAACATAGCAGAAACAGATAAAAAATGGGAAAAAAAAGAGATATATAATATTCGTAATCAAATAGAACTCTTAAAAAAGGCTAAGTGTGCTGCAGACCAAGGTAATTATCCTCTAGCTTTAAGACTTTGTAAAAAACTCATCTATTCACAAAATCCTAGGGTGGAAGCCTTATTTATTTATGCACTTGTTCTAGCCGAAATAGGTAATGAAAATGAATCATTAAAGGCACTGAAACGAGCGTTAGAAATAGAACCAAGTTTCTCCATTGCTTATTTATGGTATGGAAATCTATTACTTAAACAAGGGAAAGTAGATGAGGCGTTAAATGCTTATAATAAAGTTTTAGAATGTATTGATTCTAATGGATTTTTAGGCATATTACCATCAATTATGGATTCTATAACACCACAAGAAATCAAAAAGATTGCAATTGATTATATTTCTACATTAACTACCGGTAACCTTTTTAAGATTATATAATGTTAATTCCTACTTTTGTTTTTATTTAGCAATTAATTCAAATTTATAACATTTGTTTTTATATTCTATTTATGATTACTTATTAACTCTTGTGTTTTTCCTATTTATATGATAAAGAATCTCTAATTTTTAGGAGACATTTAGGAGGACGATGGACTATATCCCAAAGATAATATTTGAATCAGACAAAAATCTTCTTTATATGGATAATATTCCCATTTCCCTACATTGTCACCATTTCAACTGTGGACTTATCAATGCAATAGAAGCTATAGATTATTTTGATGCTATTGAAATATACATTAATGAAGCAGCTAAATGTTTCTATGAATATTTTAAAAAGATACTGATTATAGATAATAAAAAACTTTCTATAAACAAGGCATTAATGATAGCAGAAGATATTTATAGATTTATGGGATATGGCCGAATAGATTTATCTAAGCTTATAACTGGTTATGGTACAGTTATTTCTGATTCTTCATACTTTGTAGTTGGTTGGTTTGCAATATATGGTAAAAGAGATAAACCTGTATGTTATTTGACAAGAGGTTTTATAAAAGCAGTTATAGCAGTTCTTTTTAATAAAGAATTGAGTAAAATTAACGTAACAGAAACACAATGTATGATTTGTGGAGACGACTTTTGTAAATTTGAAGTTTCTATAGTTAATGAGGAATAAAGATGGCTTTTGATCCTAAGAAAGTTATCGAATGGGGTATGGGACTTCCTCTTGTTAGTAATGAGAGGGGAATTATGGCTGCATTTGGTATATATGCAGCAATGAATTTTAATGAATTCTTTTTTTCTACTGTGTCAAAGATTACACATATGGCTAAAGAGGAAGACGCCCTTAAAATAGAAAAAAAGCTATATCAAGCAGTATTAAATTGTGCTTATTATACATTTCATGGGGCAAGAACTTCAGTAGATTGGCAAGACTACATTGCACCTATGATCAAAACAAAAGAAGATGAATTGCATGCCTTAGTTGCCTTTATAAATATATTTGGAGTTGGTTATATAGAAGTTATCGATCTTGTACCAGGCAAAAGACTTGTTACAGAGGTAAAAAATGCTTATGATCCTCCAAGATATATAGAAGAGTTTGGTATTCAAAAAAGAGGTCGTTGTTACATGTTTTCTGCATGTACGGCTGCTTGTATGGATTTGGTCTATGGTCCTAAGTTCCCCAAGGGTATTGGTACATTTAAGTCCCAAGAAGTGCTCTGTATTGCTAAGGGTGATCACGTTTGCAGATTTGTTGCTACTGCCAATAGATAATTCTATGAGGAAGCTTCCAGTGAAAGAATATTATAGTCCAGAATGTGGATGGCTTAAAATCATTGGGGCAGTACAGATATTGGATTGCTTACCTGATGCAGTTTTTACTACTGATTATCAACTAAGAATAACATATTTTAATAAGAATGCAGAGAAGCTTATTGGAGTAGGATATAAACAAGCACTTGGTATGTACTGTAAGGATGTGGTTAAAGGACAACTTTGTGAACTTGGCTGTCCTATTAAAAAGATTCTAAATACACGATCTCGCTTTGAAGCAGAAACATGGTTAAAAACAGATAAGGATAGGATTCCTATTCTCTTAAGTGCGAGTGCTTTGAAAGATAAGAGCGATAATATTATTGGATTCTTTTTTATCATAAAAGATATATCAGACTTTAAAAATATGTTAATAGAACTAGAACAATCTAAACGTAAATTAGCAGAACGTAATAAAAGAATTGTTGCTGCGCTAAAGGAATTAAGACGTACACATAGACAGCTTCTTCAAGCTCAAAAAATGGAAAGTATTGGGGTTCTAGCTAGTGGGGTAGCTCATGATTTTAACAATTTATTAAGTGGTATTCTTGGTTATACCGCATTAATTCTTAGGCAGGTTCCAAAGGATAGTTCTGTATATAATTTTGCTAAAATTATAGAAAAGTCTGCTCTTCGAGCTTCTGATCTTACAAAACAACTTCTATTCTTTGGTAGGCAAGGTGGACAAATACAAAAAATAAAAGATATTAATGAAATTATTAGAGATTTAATGTTAATTATCGAGCGTACGATAGATAAGGGGATTGAAATTAAATTAAACTTAACAGACAACTTACCACCTGTCAGAGTAAATGCTTCTCAAATTGAACAGGTGCTGATGAACTTATGTGTAAATGCTAGGGATGCTATGGATGGAAGAGGTACTTTATATATATCAACACGACTTGCAACTAAAGAGGATCTTAAAAGGCTTCCTAGGATGAAACGCAGGATGAACTACATTTGTATCTCAGTAAAGGATACCGGACCAGGTATTCCTGAAGAAATCAAGGACAGAATATTTGATCCATTTTTTACTACTAAAGGGGAGGGTAAGGGTACAGGACTTGGGCTTGCCATAGCTTACGGGATTATTAAGGAACATAGAGGTGTGATAGAGGTAATTTCTAGAGAAGGAGAGGGTACATGTTTTAATGTATACTTACCCGTAGCTAAAGTAATAGAGAAAAAGAAGACGACTAGACAGGAAAAAGTACATATATCAAGTAAAGGTAATGAGACAATATTACTAGTAGATGATGAAGAGCTTGTACGAACACTAGTAAAAACAGTACTAGAAGACAATGGTTATAAACTTCTTACTGCTTCTAATGGGATGGAAGCTTTGGAGATGATATCTAATAAAAGTGAAAAGATTGACTTGGTATTGTTAGATTATAATATGCCTAAAATGAGTGGAGTAGAAATAGCTAAATATATAAAAAGTATTAATCCAAAAATTAAGATAGTGATTTGTAGTGGTTATAATATAAGTTTAGATAAAAATAATACTATAGATGATGTACTCCTAAAACCATTTAAAATAGAAGAGCTTTTAGATAAAGTTAGAAGAACGCTAAATTGATCTCTTTAACAATTCTGGGCGTTCAAATCCTCTATCCTGTTGTTATAAAACCCAATTTATTATTAGATTAGATTGCTACAATAAGATATAAAAAAGGAGTTCCTATTATGAATTTAGATTATGAAAAATTATTAGATATTGATAGGGCACATCTTTGGCATCCATATACTCAGATGAAGGATTTTGAAACAGAAGACCTCCTTTTTATAAAAAGAGCTAAAGGGATTCTTTTATACGATAAAGATAACAATAAATATTATGATACCATTTCTTCTTGGTGGTGTATAATTCATGGTCATTGTCATCCTAAGATCAAAGAGGCCATATCTAACCAGTTAGATATCTTAGATCAGGTCCAGTTTGCAGCAACTACCCATAAAGGTGCCATAGTTCTTGCAAAGGCTTTGGTAGATATAACCCCTAAAAAGCTAAATAAAGTTTTTTACTCTGATGATGGTTCAACTGCATGTGAAGTTGCGCTTAAGATGTCATTTCAATATTGGCAAAATATTGGAAAGACTGAGAAGCAAAAGTTTATTTCTGTTGAAAATGGATATCATGGAGACACTATTGGAACAATGGCAGTTGGGGGAACTCCGGGTTTTCATAGTCCATTTAAGCCACTTTTTTATGATTCTTATCATATCCCATCTCCATATTGCTATAGGTGCCCTTATAAGAGTAGTCCAGAAAGCTGTTCTTTTGTATGTCTTGAACCCTTAGAGAGACTTCTTAAAGAAAGGGCTTCAGAGATATGTGCTCTTATTATAGAGCCTCTTATTCAAGCGGCAGGCGGTATGATCGTGTATCCAAAACAATACTTAGTGAAATTAGCTAACTTATTAAAAGAATATGATGTTCATCTAATTTTCGATGAAGTAGCAACAGGTTTTGGAAAGACAGGTACTATGTTTGCCTTAGAACATGTTGGAGTTGAACCTGACTTTCTATGTCTTTCCAAAGGATTAACAGCAGGTTGTATCCCTCTTGCTGCTACTCTTACAACTCAGGAGGTATATCAAGCATTTTATGATGATTATGAAAAAGGAAAGACGTTTTTTCATGGCCATACATTTACAGCTAATCCTGTTGCTGTATCTTGTGCACTTGCATCTCTAGATATCTTTAAACAAGAGGATAGCTTAAACAGGGCAAGACCTGTTATGGATATGCTTCAGAGTGAAAAATATAGATTTATGGATTTAGATATTGTTGGTGATGTTAGAGGAATTGGCTGTATAGCAGCATTTGAATTAGTAGAGGATAAAGACAGCAAGAAGAGTTTTCCATCTTACATGAGAGTAGGTTGGCAGGTGTATAAACAAGGGCTAAAAGAAGGGCTTATTTTGCGTCCACTAGGAGATATTACTTATCTTTTCTTGCCCCTTGTTACAACAGAACTGGAACTTTCTGACATTCTTGAAAAGACATATAGAGTTCTAAAAAAAGTGCAAGAGGAATTATTGACTAATGGATAATAGCTTAAAAAAGGAATTGAAAGAATTACTAAGTTTGCCTCTTTTTAAACTTATGGAAATTGCACTTAAGAAAAAAATAAAACATAGAGGCTATAAATTTTCTCTTTGTACAATAAGCAATGTAAAATCTGGTGGGTGTAGTGAAAATTGTGCTTTTTGTGCACAATCTTCCTGGCATAAAGCAAAGGCTCCGGTTTATCCTTTAAAGTCTGAAGATGTAATTTTAAATGAGGCCACAGAGGCAAAAAGATCAGGGGCTAAATATTTTAGTCTTGTTGCAAGTGGTAGAGGGATAACTAAGGATAATATTAGCAAATATTGTAAGATCATAGAAAAGATAGTTAATAAAATTGGTATAAAATGCTGTGCATCTCTTGGTATCTTAGAAAGAGATTCATTAAGGGCTCTTTATAATGCAGGATTGACAAGATATCATCATAATCTTGAAACAAGTGAACACTTTTTCCCAAAAATATGTACTACTCATACATGGAAAGAGCGCATTAATACTATAAAACTGGCAAACGAGATTGGGCTTGAAGTATGTAGTGGGGGGATTATTGGGCTTGGAGAGACGATGGAAGATAGAATCGATTTAGCACTCTCTATTAAGGAGTTGCAAGTAAAGTCGTGCCCTATCAATATCTTAGTTCCGATCCCTGGTACACCTTTAGAGGACAATCCACCATTGAGTGTGGATGAAATCCTTAGAACAATAGCCATTTTTAGGATTGTTCTTCCTAATATAGCTATAAGAATAGCAGGTGGCAGAGAGAAGGCACTTGGTGATTTACAACCTCTTTATTTTTTGTATGGTGCAGATGCTATGCTGATAGGTGGATATTTAACAGTACGTGGTAGGAGTATCTCAAAAGATAAAGATATGGTTAATAAGGTTATAAATTTTTGGAAAGAGATATTTTAAGCTTACATTGTATTAATATTCAATACAAGCCCTATAAGCCACTTCTAAATTACACAATTTCGAGTTAAATTATAAATCTTTTTAAGATACTGAATTTAAGATAGATAGAAATAATTCGTGATAATCTTAATTTTAAGTATTAATTAAAGCCAACTCAAAAATTACAATTTTGTAATTAATTTTCATTTTTGAATTTGATAAGTTACATTTTAGTAGTGAAATCATGATAATATTTATATAATAACATAAATCTGAAGAAACTTTTTAAACAATAATGTAAAATAATTATGAAATTTTTGTCATTTTTGTAAAAAATAAAAATTCATAACATTATAATAAAATATAAGATTTTTTACTAAAATTGAATATATTAAGCTTATATCTTTTTAATATCTTTTACAGTTATTATCTAACCTAAAATAAATCCTCCTTTGGAACACGCCTTGCTTAAGATATTTATAAGTTGATCTAAGATAATTAATTATTTTTTATTCCTTTTCTTTGATAGGTAGGCAGTTTTTAAGGGGGAGAGATGTCTTACCAAAACATTATTAAAATAGGTGAAATGGAAAAAGAGTTTAAGGCTTCAGCTTCTTGGAAGTTAATGGCTTTAGAACTAAAAGCTCTTTATGAGATAGCTCAGCTTATAGGCTCTGCAATAGATTTAGAAGGTACTTTATATAAAGTTCTCCAAGTGTTACATGATACTTTAAATATGGAAAGGGCTACACTGGTGCTCCTCGATGAAACTGGTAAAAAATTAAATATTAGAGCATCTTATGGACTAACAAAAGAAGAGGAAAAAAGAGGAGTTTATGGACTTAACGAGGGAGTATGTGGAAAAATTTTTCAAACAGGTGCACCATTTGTTGTACCTAATATAAGTTCAGAACCTCTATTTTTAAATAGAACAAAAGCTAGAAAAGATATTGAAAAAGATCGTCTAGCCTTTATTGGTGTACCAGTAATACTAGCTAAACAAGTTGTAGGAGTACTCACTGTTGATCGACTATTTGAGATGGATATATCCTTTGAAGAAGATATAAGATTTCTTACAATTGTAGCTACCTTAATCGCACAATTTTTAGACTTGAATCAAGCTATCAATAGGCAAAAAAACTATTTAATAGAAGAAAATCGATCATTAAGAGCGCAACTTAAAGATAGATTTAGCAGACATAACATCATTGGACAAAGTAAAGTAATGCAGGAGGTTTTTTTAGCAATAGAAAAGGTTGCTGCAAGTGATGCTACTGTATTATTACTTGGTGAGAGTGGTACAGGAAAAGAACTAGTTGCTAGGGCAATACATAATGAAAGTCCAAGAAGAGATAGACCTTTTGTTAAAGTAAATTGTGCTGCGCTTCCTGAATCTCTACTTGAAAGTGAACTCTTAGGACATGAAAAAGGTGCCTTTACTGGGGCAATTACTTCTAAAAAAGGAAGGTTTGAACTTGCCCATACAGGTACATTATTTTTTAGATGAAATTGGAGAACTTCCTTTACCATTACAAGCTAAGTTATTACGTGTATTACAAGAGCAACAATTTGAGCGCTTGGGTGGTACCAAAACAATTAGTGTTGATGTACGACTTATAGCTGCTACAAATAGAAGTTTAGAAGAAGCAGTAGCAAGAGGCGCATTTAGAGCAGATCTTTATTATAGGTTAAATGTTGTACCAATACATTTGCCACCTTTAAGACACCGTAGAGAAGATATCCCTCTTCTTATAGAGTTCTTTCTAAAAAGAAGTAATGAAAGAAATAGGAGAAATGTTTCTTTCTCAAAAGAGGTGTTAGAATTTTTAGTAAATTATTCATGGCCAGGCAACGTAAGAGAACTTCAAAACCTAGTAGAACGCCTGGTAATAATGACAGATGAGCCTATTGTAAGATTAAAAGATTTACCTAGTTATATGATTGCTGTACCTGAAGCACTTACAGAAAAACATTTTGCACATAGGAAGTCCTTAGAGAGTGAATTTTCTAAGATTAAAAAGAATGAATGCACTCCTATCGCACTAAAAGAACTTGAAAGAAGAGAAATAGAAGCTGCTCTTAGAAGGCATGGTTGGGTACAAGCAAGAGCAGCTAAAGATCTAGGGCTTACACAGCGTAAAATTGGATATAGAATAAAAAAATATGGTATTAGACTTCCAGGGAGACGAAGATCAGATGAATAAAAAAAATGTAATAATAACAAGATATAATGATTTAAAGCCTTATGTCACAAAGGATGGTTCGATAATACGGGAACTCATGCATCCTGCTATTCATGGTAACGAAAATTTAAGTCTAGCAGAGGCTATAATAGCAATTGATTCACAGACATTTCTCCATAAACACAACAAAAGTGAAGAATTATATCATATAATAAGTGGACAAGGACTCATGACGCTGGGAACTCAAGAATTTGAAGTCAAACAGTACGATACCATATATATTGCCCCTAATACACCTCATAAAGTCAAAAATATAGGTAAAATACCACTTAAAATATTGTGTTGTTGTGCTCCACCTTATTCTCATGAAGATACTGTTTTGTTAAATGATCTTCCTAAAAATTAATATTATAAAAATAGTTAAAATTTCTATAAAATCTAAAAGGGCGAGATAATATCTCGCCCCTTTAACAATAGGGAGGGTTGTTTTAGAGGAGGCCTTAGTTATACCTTAAACTCTCCAATCAAATTTTTAAGTTCAATAGAAAGTTCGCTTAGTTCTTTAGCAGCAGATTGTACCTGTGCTGCTCCATCTGCTGCCTGAGAGATACTTTCAGAAATAACCTCGCTTGCCTTTGTAACTTCTTCTACTTTAGCACTTGCCTGTTGAGTATTTTCTGTTATCTCTGTTGTTGTAGCAGTTTGCTCTTCCACTGCTGCAGCAATACTGTCTGATATCTCTGCCATTGAAGTAATTATCTCTACTATCTGTTTTGTTGCTTCTGTTGCTTCTCTAGACTCTGATTGCAATCCTTGTACTATTGCATCTATCTCACTTACTGACTCACTTGTCTGTTTTGCTAGCTCTTTTACTTCATTAGCAACTACAGCAAATCCCTTTCCTGCCTCTCCTGCCCTTGCTGCCTCTATTGTTGCATTTAGGGCTAAAAGATTGGTCTGCTCTGCTATTGAACCTATAAGCTTGCTTACCTCACCTATCTTCTCTGCAGAAGCAGCAAGATTTCTTATAACTTCATCCGCAGTAAGAGTTTTTTCTCTTGCCTGTTGGGCAATATCTCTTGCCTGATTTGTATTTTGAGCCACTTCAGAGACTGCAGCGCTCATCTCCTCCATAGCTGTTGCCACAGCATTTACATTTTGATTTGCTGTTTCTGCCGCCTCTGTTACATGTCCTGCCATATCCCTTACTTGTTTTGAGGTAGAAGCCATCTGATCAGAAGTAGATGCCATGTTGTCTGCCTGATCTTGTACTTTGTGAGCTTGATCCTTTATTTTTACAATCAAGAGCCTCATCCTTCTTATAAATGCATTTATAAATGTAGCAACTTCTTCTATCTCATTAGTGATTGCCTTTTTATAAATAGGACACTTCTCACATGTTGAATACTGTCCATTTAAAATCTTTGGACATTTTATCTCAGAAGCATAAGAGCCTGCTTCATACCAGCAATGTGATGGCTTTCCATAGGCAGGACAGTCTTTTTCTGCACATCTTACTATTTCAGAACAGTTTATTGCATCTACAGGAAGCTGTTTTGTAAGGTCTGATCTACCCTTTGCCATCTCTTTTAAGTGGGTAGAAAGACAATCTAAAGGAGTAATTATGTATCTATATATTCCAAAACATATAAGTCCTCCAATTAAAAGGGCAATTGCAACACTAACTGCAAAGACCTTATTACCAAAACTTGCAATTTGTTCAGAATCTTGAACTTCTTTTTCTCTATTTGGATCCACCTTTTCTGATACCATCTTTTGTAAAATGGTTTGTATTTGAGCAAGCTGGGTAGAAAATTTATCTTTTAATTGATTAAAGTTATCTGTATCATCTTTTATTTTAACCCACTGATTTTTTATATTATCTACTTGACTTTTAATTTTTACTACAGCAGGAGCAATAGGGGTATCTTGTACAAGTTGTTCCCAGTGATCTATACCTTTATATACCTGTGTTAACATTTTACTTACTGGTTCTGCCTTACCTTTACCTGCCATATAGGTTTCTATTCCTAAAAGGAGTTTATATATTGGCTGGGTAATCTCCTCATTTGCAACCATATCTATGTTAGCAGCCTTATAAAATAATTTTATGTCCCCACTTTTATATGCTCTAAGCCGCATTGGATCTATATGTTTATCCATTTCTTGATTGAGAAAAGAAATGATTCTATTTTTAGCAAGAAACATATTCTTTTCTGCCTGCCTTAGACTCTGCCACCTTCCTCCTAATGCACCTATAGTGTTTGTAAGTTTGGATAGTTGGTGTTCTATCTCAATCCCTGTCTTATCAAGCTCGTATTTATCTCCTGTCATAGCTGTAGTAAATTTTTGTATCTTTGCTTGGGCATTGCCAAGCGCCTTTTGAAATGCCTCCCAATTAGTTGGGGTAGGCTTTTCTAACCATGCACTTTCGCTTCTCTCAAGAGCAATTAACGGATCTAATATATTACTATGTACATTCTCCTGTACATCTATCCAATAGCTAAGTTGTGAAGATGCATGAT
>CAZODM010000042.1:0-17785 GCA_964578585.1 uncultured Desulfobacterales bacterium
TAAGATTGCAAGGAAAGGTGAAAAAATGAACAAAAACTTACTAAATTCTCCTCTTTTTCTTACGCCAATCACCTGTGATAAATTTGAAAGAGATAATTTAACAGTTGAGGTTGCTGGTTCTCTCGTAAAAGTGAGTTGGAAAGATTCCATACTAAAAGATGTAAATTTTTTAGAAGAAGATCTCTTTTGTCAGGTCTTAGATGAAAAAAAGAGGGTTATACTTGAGAAAAAGGTAAACTATTTAGATCAAACAGAGTTTTACATATCTCAAAAAGGGAAATTAACCCTTAGGATTCTAAAAAAGAAAAAGTTTTCTCTATATCTTGAATCACCCTTTCACTATACACCTAGGGTTGTTTTAATCTCAGAAAATGAGCAAAGGCATCATCTTAATTGGTTAGATATAGAGTGGGATAGGATTCAACAAGAGGTAGAAAATGAAACAGGTCTTGCGTGGGGAACACAGACAAGGGTGGCTCTTTTTGTAAAAAGATGGATACAAAATGGATCACAACTTCCTGAAACGCAGTGGATATATCCTGGGCTCGATTCACATGCACTAATACTTGGACCTTTAAAAGAAGTTAGTTTATGCGTTGTTAAATCTAACTTTTTGGATATTAATCAAAGTGAAGAAGAGAAAAGACAGGAAGAACAAGATCCTCAGGTATTAAAACATCTATTTAAACTAGATTTTAAAGCACCAGAGATAATAGCTGTATTAGATGAGATTGATTTTTATTGTCTTTCTGAAAGTCCATATATGTATCTAAAAAGAGAGGTATGGGAGTCTGATTCTATTCAAATAAGGGCATATTGGGACCTTAAAGATGAAGATTGGAATAAAGTAAAAGAAAAACTCCTCATTCCTAATGGACTTGGTTGGGAAGATGTTGATGTAATTATAAGGCTATTTGAGATAAAAGATAATCTATTAGAAGAGATATCGCCCGAAAACAAAAAGATAATAGCTCTTTCTAAAGACTGGCTTTTTACAGGGTTAAAGGACAATAAGACATATATATCAGCGCTGTTTTTATCTATAAAAAAGCAATCTATTAATAAATTAAAAGATAAAGATATAATAGATGAAGATCTCTGTATAAATAATCCTATAATTGTTTCAGATAAGATAGCTATACCTCCTAGAGCAGATAAGATTATACTTCTCCCAATAGATGAACACAGGGTGTATGCCTATTGGCATATTGATCAAGAACGGCTTAAGAATTTTATAGAAAAGATAAGCTCTGGTAATCCAGAGAGAATAAAGACATATATAAGAGTATTTCATGATTTTGCCGGTTCTTTATATCACCATATGGACAAAGATGTTGAGGTACATCTTGGACTTAGTGATAATTGGTACTTAAATGTTGATCCAGATAAACTGTGGCGCGTACAGATTGTTGCGGTCAGAGATGGAACGGATGTTTTTGAATTAACAGATGTATCAAATCCTGCTCAAACTGCTAGGACTTGTACTGGTTCAAATCCTATAGTTTTTAGAGAAGCTCCACAAATTACAGACCATCCATCACATAGAGCCCTAAAATCTATAATGGGTACAAGTGAAAATTCTATTGGGCTTTTAATAATACACCTACATGCTCATCTTCCTTACATAAGAAGAAGGGTAGATTATGGAACTTCTGGTATATGGCAGCCCATAGGTTATCCAGAAGAGTGGTTTCATGAGGCAATAAGAGAGACATACATTCCCTTAATACGAATGATGGAAAAATTAGTAGAAGAGGGGGTTGATTTTAGAATTTCAATGGATATTTCCCCAACCCTTTGTAACATGATGAAAAGCGCCTTGCTTCAGGAAGAATTTTTAAAATATATGGAGGCCCATATAAGTCTTGCACGCGTTGAGATAGACCGAACTAGGAGAGAGGCTCCTCATTACCATGATACAGCATGGATGCACTTAAAACGTTTTTTAGAAGTAAGAGATTGTTTTTTAAGATATGGGAAAGACCTTACAAAGGCCTTTAAGAGATTTCAAGATGAAGGTTATCTTGAAATTTCAACATGTGCAGCGACTCATGGTTTTTTACCTTTATATGCAATGTATCCTGAGGCAATACGTGCTCAGATTCAGACAGCAGTAAAAGATTATGAATATACATTTGAGAGACCACCATTGGGGATTTGGCTACCTGAATGTGCATATGTTCCTGGATTAGAAAGATATCTGGAAGAAGTAGGGTTAAGATATTTCTTTACAGAGACCCATGCACTACTTTTAGGAGATTGTCCTTCTGCGTTTGGTACCCATGCCCCTGTTTATCTAAAAGGAAGTGATGTAGCGGCATTTGCCCGCGATCCTGAAACAGGAAAACAAGTGTGGAGTGGTGAAGAAGGCTATCCAGGGGATCCTGACTATCTTGAATTTCATATTAAAGGTGGACCTCTAAAATATAACAGAATTACTTCTAGAAAGAGTAACTACAAAGAACCCTATGTAAGAAGTTGGGCTATAGAAAAGGCGGCAAAACATGCCCAGCATTTTATGGAAGCAAGGAATTTTAGATTTGAATATATAAAGAATTGGTTTTGGAAAAAGCCATTGGTTGTTGCTATGTATGATGCAGAGCTTTTTGGACATCATTGGTATGAAGGACCAGATTTTTTGTATTTTTTGTTTAAAAAGCTTTATTATAACCAAAATCAGACAGAGCTTATTACTCCAAGTGCATACCTTGCTAGATATCCAAGAAACCAAGAGATGTTTATAAATCCATCCTCTTGGGGAGACAAAGGTACTTTTGATAAATGGATGTATGGTAGTGTGTCTTGGATGTATCGTCATAGTCATGAGGCAATAGAAGAGCTAAGAGAGATGGTAAAAGATCTTAAGAATTCTCCTAATGATCCCATAGGAGAAAAGATTATTGCTCAAGCTCAAAGAGAAGTGCTTCAATCAATGAATTCAGATCTTGCCTTTGTTATATCAAATGGACATTTTGTAGATAAAATGAAGGGATTTTTCTTTGATAGTCTTAATAGATTTTGGAAGCTTGCATCTATATACTGGCTAAGTAGAAATGATAAAAGCAGTATTTGTCTGGTAGAAAAGATGTGTAAAGAAAATCCAATATTTCCCAGAATAGAGCCATTAACTATAATAAGTTCATAATAAATATTGCTTTTATGTTATAGCTGTTTAGCTATTTTTAGTTCTATATAAGAAAGAAGATGGGCTTTAATCTCTTTTATCTTTAGAGTGTCAGGCAAATGAGAGATAATTCGTTCTATGTATCTTCTTTCTTTTATTTTTTTTAAAGTAGGTACAAAATTTATATCAAAAGTCCAACTTAGAAGCATTAATTTCATATCGTGCTTGCATTTCATATGAGCTAGATTAGATATCTGATTAGCTAAAATGTCTTCTATAATCTTTTCACTTATCTCATTACAATCTGGGAGATCGAGTTCTATAGTAGAGATAAGTTTTGAAGGATTATCGTAGAGTTCTACAAATACATTTAACACATCTAATTTATCAGCATCTCTTATAAGCCTACTATAAAAATCAATATCAGGATCAAGACCAATAGGTAATAATCTTATATTGTGATATTCTATGGCTTTTAGGATCAACTTTTTTAGATCTTTTGAAAGATTATCTAATATAGCTGTCTCTTTTAGAGTTTTTACACTTAATAGGGCGTGGTTTTCTGATTTAGCATCTCTAAAAGTTTTATATTTTTCATATTGTGGAAATCTACCAACATCATGAAATAGTCCAATAGTTTTTGCTATAAAGAGTTGCTCAACATTTAAATCAAGCTCTCTCCCAATATCTACAATCTCTTTACATACCCTTAAGGTGTGATCGTATTTTAGTTTTATCACCCATTTTTCATGTTCATCTTTACCTTTATAAAAGTCCTTTACAAAATTTTTAAACCAATGATAAAAATATAGAAAATCTCTATATGTTATGACATCTTTCATTTAATTCCCCTTATAAATTTTGTATGAAAAAATAAGTTCTTTTTAAGTTATAACACTTGGTCTATCTCTTCCTGTAATATCCTTTATTTTAGCAATTTCATTTGCTGCTAAGATTTGTTTTTTTAGTGCATCTTGAGGATTAAGCTCTAGTAGCTCAGGATTATTTTCATATCTTTCCAGATATAGTCTTAAAGTAGCACCTTTTGTCCCTGTACCAGATAGCCTAAATACTATCCTTGAATCATCATCAAAGAATATCCTTATTCCCTGTCCTGTTGTAACAAAGTGATCTACAGGATCTTCATAACTAAATTCATCAGCCTCTATTATTTTTAATCCACAATATGTTTTACCTTTAATAGTAGGAAGTTTCTCTCTTAATGAATCTATTAGATACTTAGCCTTTTCCTGTTCAAGCTCTTCATAATCATGACGACTATAGTAGTTTCTACCAAATCTTTTCCAGTGTTTTAGTACAATCTGTCTTACAGAAGTTTTCTCTTCTGCTAAAAGGTTTAACCAGAACAATACTGCCCAAAGCCCATCTTTTTCTCTTACATGATCAGATCCAGTACCAAAACTTTCTTCTCCACATATAGTTACAAGTCCTTCATCAAGTAAAGAACCAAAAAACTTCCAGCCTGTTGGAGTCTCAAATAGGTTAATCCCTAACTCCTTTGCTACAAGATCAACTGCTCTGCTTGTAGGCATTGACCTAGCAACACCTTTTAATCCATTCTTATAGCGAGGTATTAGCGTTGCATTTGCAGTAAGAATAGCAAGTGAGTCACTTGGGGTTACAAACATCTTTTTCCCAAGAATCATATTTCTATCACCATCTCCATCTGAGGCAGCGCCAAAATCTGGGGCATTGTCAGACATCATAAGATCTACAAGTGTTTTGGCATATGTCAAATTAGGATCTGGATGTCCTCCTGCAAAATCAGGCAGGGGTTCATAGTTTACTACACTATTAGCTGGAGCACCTATTGTATCTACTAAGATTCTTTTTGCATAAGGTCCAGTGATAGCATGAAGGGCATCATAACACATACTAAAGCCAGATCTAAAAAGCTCAGAAATCTTATCAAAATCAAATATTTCTTGCATAAGAGCTGCATAATCCTCAACAGGATCAATAACTTCTACAATCATATCTCCAATTTTAGTGGTACCTAATTGAGAAATATCTATATCTGGCCATTCAAGTATATAATAACGATCTATTTCAAGACTTCTTTTATATATTGCTTCTGTAACCTTTTCTGGAGCAGGTCCTCCATTTTCAATATTGTATTTAATTCCAAAATCACCATTTGGCCCACCTGGATTATGACTTGCAGAAAGTATTATGCCTCCATAAAGGTTATATTTTCTAATGATACATGAGGTAGCAGGTGTAGATAAGAAACCATTTTGTCCAACCTTGATTTTAGCTACACCATTGGCAGCAGCCATTTTTAATATGGTTTGAATAGCTATATCATTATAATATCTGCCATCTCCACCAAGGACTAATTGAGCCCCTTTTATTTTAGATAATGTATCGAATATAGATTGAACAAAATTTTCAAGGTAATTAGGAGTCTTAAAAACTTCTACCTTTTTTCTAAGACCAGAAGTCCCAGGGCGTTGATCATTAAATGGTGTGGTCTTTACTTCTTTTATTTCACCTTTAGACATCTAGACCTCCTTTTTAGATTGGACATCGCTAATACAACAACTCTTACTGTGTGTTTCTTTTAATGAATTTACCACATGTTCTAATGTTAGATTACTAACTCCACTTTTAGCAGATTCTAATGCTAGCTTAGATATATTACCACCAGGGGTTTCAGGACAATATTCTCCTAAAAAGGCAGCTAACATTTCATCAATATGTATGTTGTTGGCAGGAGCTTTAGGTACAAATTCAAGTCTATATCGGTTATGGATGCGCCTTAAGTATTTTGCTGCTAGAAGTTCATCAACAGCCTTTCTAACTAATGCATCAGGACATCCCATACGCTTTGCTAAGATGGCTACTTTACTTGTCTTTCCCTTTTCAAAGTCAAGGTATACTTGTCCCATTACATCTAGACATAAAGAGAATATATGAGAGGGTTTCATAATGATCTGAGATGGTAGATGCCTACGCCAAGTCTGAAGTGCGAAAGATAGTTCTGCTCCTGTTAAAAATATAAGCCAACCTGTATATATCCACAAAAGAACTAGAGGGACAGTTGCAAAAGAACCATAAATTGCATTATAACGTGCAACACCTATTTGTAGTTTGATATATATTGCCATTACTATTAACCATGCAATCCCGCCTACTCCTCCTCCTATACATGCTGGGATAAATGCTACTTTTGTATTTGGCAAAAATTTGTATAAGAGTATAAATGCAATTATAACTACTAATATAGGCAGTACTCTTAGTCCAAGTTTAACAACCTTTGCCATAGGTAAAAAATACTGTAATTTTTGCCAAATAGCAGGGCTTTCAACTGCTGCAATAGCAGCAAAGCCTACGTTGGCAGCAAGGGGCAAGATAATCAATATGGCGAAATAGTTCATAAGTCTTCGGCCAATACTTCGTCCTTTATGGGCATGCCAAATGGCATTCATGGCATCTTCAATATTAGCAATGGTAGAAAATATTACACCTATTAAAGTAATTACACCTATTGCACCAAGTGCGGTAAAATTAGTCTGGTTTACATACTCAAATATTTTATCGACTATCTTTTTTAGTCTAACAGCTACTTGTTCTTTGCTGATTTCTCCTTCAGTTGTACCTTCAGTTGTATAGTTTCCTTCTTTTGCAAGGCTTTTTTGATATACAGGAGCAAATTCATCTATCATTTTATATGCAATTGTTTTTAGTTCTCCACTTGCCCCAAGTCCTTTTAAGACCGCACTTCCAAGGGCTAGTGCAGGGACCATTGAAAAGATAATAGTAAAGGTTAAGGCTCCAGCCCTTATTGTAATAAGGTTTCTAGAGAACTCTCTTGATACAATAAAGAATATCCTAACAATAGCCCTTAATATTATTTCCCAATAAGGCTCTCCTGGTTTAGGTTCTTGCCAACACCATCTTTTTAGATTAAAAGGCTCCTTTGTGAGTATTTCATCATCTTTATTTTTACTGACAACCATATCCTCCTCTCTCTTATAAGGATTACATCTCTAATATTATTGTAATAAACATAAACAAAAACACCATAATTTTATAGAATATTTACTAAAGACTTGAAAATTCAATAAAAAACACCTACCTTCCAAAAGAAAAGATATAAAAAGGCATGGAGTTTATATTATGCCAATAATAAAAATTAAAGTTGGGCGAGGGGTAGATGCTAGGTTTTTTCAAAGATTGGTAGATGATTTTTTTAGTAATTCTTTACCTACTATTGTTCTTAGCAATGGGTGGAGTCCAAAGGTAGATATATATGAGACAGATGATAGTGTTTTTATTGTTGCAGATTTAGCAGGAGTAGATAAAGATTCTCTGTTGGTGACGGTTGAAGGGCAGTATTTATGTCTTTCAGGAAAGAGGATTCCACCTAAAAATCATCCCAAACGATTTTATCAATTAGAGATAGAATATGGAGCTTTTGAAAGGGTGTTAAGATTACCTGGTTCTCTAAATTTAGATTTAGTTGATGCTCAATATGAACAGGGACTTTTAACAATAAAAATAGCTAAGAAAAGAAACGAAGAAACCATAAAAATCCCGATTAAATAAAAAAGATTTATAAAAATTTATTTCTCCAAAAATGGGGTAATAACCTATGGGTGATATCATGAAAAAAACAAAGGAAAAAATAGATCAAATTGAAGAAAAGGCTGAAGAAAAAAAGAGTTTTGATAATATGATTGATACAAAAGATATCCAAAATATAGATAGTAATAGTAAACAAAATACTATAAGGGAACTACCTGTTATTCCTACCAAAAATCTTGTTTTGTTTCCTCATATGGTAGTTCCATGGATTATAGAAGATGCAAAGTTTATTAAACTTGTTGATGACGCCCTTGCTACAGATAGAACCTTTGTCATGGTTGCCCAAAAGCCTAAAGAAGAGGGTGAGAAGGAAAAAGAAGATAATTCTAATGAAAGTGAAAGAAAAAAACTTGATCTTTATGAAATTGGTACAGTTGCTCTCATCCTTCGTATGGCTAAAGAAGGTGAAAGTCAGGCAAAGCTTATAATCCAAGGGGTAACCAGGGTCAGGATATTAGAGATTACTAATCATGAACCCTATTTAAAGGCAAAAGTTGAGCCTGTTCAAGATATTGTTGAGACGGATTTAGAGACTCAGGCACTAACTACTAATGTAAGACAAGTATTTTCAAGGATATTAGAGCTTGCTCCCCACATTCCAAATGAACTAGGTGGGGTGATAATGAGTGTTGAAGACCCAGGTGTTCTTGCGGACATAGTAATAAGTCATCTAAATATTAGTGTA
The DNA here is from genome assembly GCA_964578585.1 of uncultured Desulfobacterales bacterium. GTDB lineage: Bacteria > Desulfobacterota > Dissulfuribacteria > Dissulfuribacterales > JAMONC01 > JAMONC01. The sequence goes on from CAZODM010000042.1 coordinate 8,421, forward strand.
GCAGAAAAACAGTCTGTACTTGAATCCATAAGGGTAAAAGAAAGACTTCAAAAGGCACTAAAGATACTGACCCAACAGCTTGAGATATTAGAATTAGGGCACAAGATCCAATCAGAAGTCAGGCATCAGATGGATCGATCTCAAAGAGAGATATATTTAAGGGAACAGCTAAAAGCGATAAGAAAGGAATTAGGAGAAGCAGAAGATATTGCAGGAGAAGTAGAAGAACTTAAGAAGAGGGTTGAAGAAAAGGGGCTTCCTGACTCTGCAAAACAAGAGGTTTTAAGAGAGATTGAAAGACTTGCAAGGATGCATCCTGCATCTTCTGAATATACAGTCTCTAGAACATATATAGATTGGATCCTTGATCTGCCTTGGAATGAGATAGATGAAGAGCGGCTTGATATAAAAGAGGCAGAAAAGATACTTGATGAAGATCACTATGATCTTGAAAAGATAAAAAGGCGTATTCTTGAATATCTTGCAGTTAGAAAGTTAAAACCAGACGCAAAAGGTCCAATCCTTTGTTTTGCAGGACCTCCTGGTACTGGTAAGACAAGTCTTGGACGTTCCATTGCTAGGGCAATGGGTAGAAAATTTGTAAGGATATCGTTGGGTGGTGTTAGGGATGAGGCAGAAATTAGAGGACACAGAAGAACCTATGTTGGTGCAATGCCTGGGAGGATTATCCAGGGGCTTAAAAGGGCAGGTGTTAAAAATCCTATATTTATGCTTGATGAGATTGACAAACTTGGTACTGATTTTAGAGGTGATCCTGCATCTGCACTTCTTGAGGTGTTAGATCCTGAGCAAAACTCTACATTTGTAGACCACTATCTTGGAGTAGAGTTTGACCTATCACATGTAATATTTATTGCAACAGCAAATGTATTGGATTCTATACCTCGTCCTCTTTTAGACAGGATGGAGGTATTAGAACTTTCGGGATATACAATTGAAGAGAAACTTGAGATAGCAAAAAGATATCTGATCCCTAGACAGCTTGATGCACATGGACTCAGTAAAAAGCATCTAAGATTTTCACCAAAGGCATTGGAACATATAATTTCTGGCTATACAAGGGAGGCTGGAGTAAGGGAACTTGAAAGAAAGATAGCAGCAGTATGTCGGGCTGTTGCTTTGGATATTGCTACAGGTAAATCTGAAAAGATTATTGTTAAAGTAAAAGATTTGCCAAAATATCTTGGACCCAAAAGGTATGAGCATGAAGTCGCAGAAAGAACCTCTATACCGGGTGTTGCAACTGGTATGGCATGGACTCCTACTGGTGGAGAAATACTTTTTATTGAAGCAACCAGTATGAAAGGTCAGGGTAAACTTATATTAACTGGTAAGCTAGGGGATGTGATGAAAGAGTCTGCCCAGGCGGCCCTTAGCTATTTACATTCAAATGCAAAACGATATAAAGTGGATGAAGATATATTTTCTAAAATTGATATCCATATACACGTACCTTCAGGTGCTATACCAAAAGATGGCCCTAGTGCTGGAGTTGCTATATTTATATCACTTCTTTCTTTATTGAGAGATAAACCTGTTAGGGCGGATGTAGCTATGACAGGTGAAATTACCTTAAGAGGGCTCGTGCTTCCTGTTGGTGGTATAAAGGAGAAGGTGCTTGCTGCACATAGAGCAGGGATAAAAGAGATAATACTTCCAAAAAGAAACGAGGCTGATCTTAGTGAGATACCAGAATCTGTAAGAAGAGCATTAAAATTTCACTTAATAAACAACTTATCTCAGGCTGCAACTGTTTGTTTCTCAAAAAGAAAAAGATAAACACTTAAAAAATTTAAAAAATAAAAGGCCGGCACTGAGCCGGCCTTTTATTTTTAACCTGTTAGGATAATATTTTATAGAGACTGCCAAGTACTATTACTACTAAATTGGGTAGAGGAACCAAAACCTATAGCTGCTGCTGTAGCTCCTAAAGTTTTTCCTGCAGTTCCACTCTTATAAAATACACCAGAGTCTTGACTATCACCTGCGTACACTTTATCACCATTTTTGTGTTTAGCTTCTGCAGCATAATTGGTAGAGCTACCTGCAGCGCAGATAGATACATTTTTACTTACACCAATTGTACTGTTATTACTACCATCAGATAGTCTAGCATTGCTCAATGGACCAGTTAGTGTAGCATTTGCTGTACTACCACTATAAGTACTTCCATAAGTTTGCCAATCAGCATAGAAAGCAGCTTCTGTTTGTTGTAAATTTCTTAAGTCAGACAATGCAGCAGAGTTATACGCCCTTGTACGGTACTTAGCAAACTGTGGTATGGCAATAGCTGCCAAAATGCCAATAATAGCGATAACAATAAGCAATTCGATTAAGGTAAAACCTGCCTCTTTTTTGTTTCTTGCTAGTTTCATAATACCCTCCTTTTTAAAGGTTTGTTTTTTTCAGTATTATTAATGTAGCCAATGTAACTAATATATAAATCTACTTTATGTTCTCACCTCCTTTGCAATCTCTGATCGGATTTTTATTAAGTTTCTTAAACATCTTTCGTCATTATTTGTCTTTTTCTTTATGCATTAGAGATGCCAAAAGAAATATATATAGAAATGTTTAATTATATAGTTAGTTGCTGGGGTTTTATGATAAGTAATAGAAAGAGTTAAGATAATTATTGACAAAAAATGACTACAATTGACATTTAATGTCTATAATGACAAAAAGTGACAACACAGTTTATAGTATGACAACTATTTTTAAAAAGCTCTTTAAGAGGGAGAAGAGATGTATTAGAAAAGAAATGAGAAAGACAAGAGAGTTTTTATTTTTTATTCTTATTTATTATTTTTATCTTTTAAAGCTTTCTTAAGATCCAAAATTCCTTCAGTACCAGGGTAGTCCATTCTTACATATCTAGTTACGTCACTAATTTTAGATGTAATTTCTCCAAGCCTTTCTATTTGTTTACAGATTAAATCTAATATTTGGGAATAAGGATCATCGGGATCCATTTTTTTTCTTAAAAGTTCGCCCCATCCTAATATAGCTTGCATTGGTTGGTTTAACTCATGTGCGGCTGCCCCTGCCATTTCTAATGCACCTTTTAAGCGTTCTTGATTTAATAAGGCCATCATACCCTTTTTGTGAGTAGTAATATCTATCACCAATTCTACAGCCTGCACCATTTCCCCTTTACTATCTATTACAGGAGTAGATGTCACAAGTAACCATCTCTCCCGTTCTCTATCATAATATTCCATACTATAGACATCCTTAGTTTTAAATGCTTGCTGTGTAGGACAATCCATGCACGGAAGTCCTTTAGGAGCGAAAATTTTAAAGCAAGGGGATTCCTGTACTTTGTTTAATTCCTCAGTATGAAGCAATTCTTTTATCTTATTATTAAACCATGCTATAGTCTTATTGGCATTTATTAGAATAATTCCTGCACCAATACTTTCTATAACATTAACCCATATCTTACGCTCTCTCTCTAACTTGGTCTCAAGTTTTCTCTTTTCAAGAGCCTTATTTATACATGCTTCTAATTCTTCAGGAGCAATAGGTTTCTGTAAATATGTATATGCCCCCTTATGTACAGATTCTACCGCATCTTCTATAGAGGCATATGCAGTCATTATTATAACTGGCAAGAAGGGATCTTTTTGATGTAATTTGCTCATTAATTCTATACCACTAACCCCTTCCATCCTTTGATCTGTAATCGCTAAGACAAACTCATTATTATCGAAAACTCTTATTGCATCCTCAGGATTATTACATACAGTAACGTCAAAGCCTAGTAGATTAAGACGAATTCTCATTACATTTAATAAATTAATATCGTCATCTACTAATAAGACCTTTGGACGTTCCACCTGTTTTTTCCCTTTTGTTTTAATTCCATTATCTGTCAAAAAAGGAATCATATATACCCCCCTTCCCTGTTTTAGGAAATACAAGCAAAAAATGAGCCAAGGGGGTATATTTTTAATTAAAGGAAAAAATTAACGGCCTACCCAGTAATTTGGTGCTTCTTTAGTAATTATAACATCATGTACATGGCTTTCTCTGAGCCCTGCAGGAGAGATCCTAACGAATTTAGCATTCTGCCTTAACTCTTCTATGGTTTTACAACCAAGATACCCCATACCTGAGCGAAGCCCCCCAACTAGTTGAAATATCGTGGCTGCTAGAGGTCCTCTATAAGGCACTCTTCCTTCAATACCTTCTGGAACAAGTTTTGAGCTAGTATCCACAGAATCTTGAAAATATCTGTCTTTACTGCCTTCTTTCATTGCCCCTAGTGAGCCCATACCTCTGTAAACCTTATAGCTTCTTCCTTGGTACAACTCTAACTCACCTGGGCTTTCATCTGTTCCAGCAAGAAGACTACCAATCATAACACAGTGTGCACCTGCTCCTATTGCCTTTGTTACATCACCAGAAAACTTTATCCCACCATCAGCAATAACAGTTCGATCATATTTATTGGCAACAGTAGCACAATCACTGACTGCTGTAAGTTGAGGGACTCCAACCCCTGCAACAACTCTTGTAGTACAAATAGATCCAGGACCTACTCCTACTTTTATGCCATCTGCTCCTGCTCTAATAAGGGCCTTTGCTCCTTCTTTAGTAGCTACATTTCCTGCTATAACTTGGGCATTAGGAAAATTATTTTTTATATCTTCTACGGCTTCTATAACCTTTTTAGAGTGTCCATGAGCAGTATCTACTACTATTACATCTGTCCCCGCTTTTAATAAGGCATCAACATGTTCAAGACGATTATCTCCTACACCTACTGCAGCACCAACTCTAAGCCTTCCATGTTCATCCTTACATGCATTGGGATATTTTTTTATCTTTTCTATATCTTTAATAGTAATAAGTCCCTCTAAGTTACCATCTTCATCTACAATTAGTAATTTTTCAATCCTATGCTCATGTAGTATAGCCTTAGATTCTTCTAAAGATATACCTTTGGGAGCGGTGATGAGATCTTTACTAGTCATTACTTCTTTGACTTTACGTTCAAAGTTTGTTTCAAACCTTAAATCTCTATTAGTAACTATACCAACAAGTTTTTTACCTTCTACAACTGGTACTCCAGATATCCTGTATTCTTTCATAATTTCTTGAACTTCACATAGTTTTTGATCAGGAGTTACAGTGACAGGATCTTGAATCATACCACTTTCAGACTTTTTTACCTTTTCTACCTCTTTTACTTGTCTAGATATAGGCATGTTTTTATGGATTATTCCAATTCCACCTTCTCTTGCAAGACTAATAGCAGTATTTGCTTCAGTAACTGTATCCATTGCAGCACTTACTATAGGGATGTTTAACTTTATAGTTGGAGTGATATAAGTAGATACATCTACTTGGGTGGGAAGTATGCTAGAAAATGCTGGTATAAGTAATAAATCATCAAACGTATAAGCCTCTGGTATGGGCTGGTTTAACATAGCCTATCTCCTCTTTTATCATTTTTAATATTATGCCTAGTAATAAACCGGCATCACTTACTATTATTGGCTTATTATGTATTGCCTCTTGAAATTTCTTTACGATTATAGCGCCTGCCAATATAATATCTGCTCTTTTGGACTCAAGCCCCTTTATTTTTTGCCGCTGTTTGTTATCTTTTTTTGCAAGGTTTTCAATAGTATCTTTTAGCCACTTATATGTCAAAGAAGTTTCTCTAATAGTTTTAGGATCATATTTAATCATATTATGAAACATAGCAGCAAGTGTCGTAGCCGTTCCCCCAGTTCCTATCAAGTATTTAATTTTGTTACTAAATTTTAGAATACTTGGTTTTATTAGTCTATCTATAAATAATTCTAGTTCACTAATTTGTTCTCTTTTAGGAGGATCACTAACAATAAATTTCTCTGTTAAAGTTACAGCACCTATCTCAAAGCTTCGGCATGAGATTATTTCTGCTTTATTATTAGCCCCCTTTTGGGCAATAACTATTTCTGTACTTCCTCCTCCAACATCAAGTGTTAAAAAAGGTTTATCTTTAGTATCTATGGTCATTGATACAGCATTAAGTGATGTTAATGCCTCTTGTTCTCCTGATATAACTTTAATATTAAAGCCTAGTCTTTGAGCTTCTTTTAAGAATTCCTTAGCATTGCTGGCTATTCTGAGAGCTTGTGTTGCAATAGCATTTACCCTTTTTACCCTTTCATTTTTTATTATATCCAAAAATTCTTTTAAGGTTAATAGACCTCTACTAAATGCTTGTCTAGAGATTTTCCCTGTGGAAAATAGTCCTTCTCCAAGTCTAACATTTCTTCTTAGACTTTTTAGTACTTCAACTTTAGAATCGCTAACTGTAAAAATAACTAATCTGAAAGTTTGACTACCAATATCTGCTGCAGCTAGTTTTAGCTCATTATTTATCTTTGAAGCATGTAGGTTTTTATTCATGTCTTAAGCAAATAGCCCAATAAGTAAAAAAAAACAAGAGATAACCGAAAAAATTAAATAGGAGCTCAGTTATAAAAATTAAAAGGATATTTTTTATGAAATCGAAAGTTCTAATTGTTGAAGATAATATACATTTATCTTTATTATATAAAGAGGCTTTAGAAAATGATTTTGATGTAGAAATAGCAAGGAGTTTAGAAGAAGCACATAGATTTTTAGATTACTCTGATGCTATTATTTTAGATTTACAGCTACCTGATGGTGATGGGATCTCTATTATACCAGAGGCAATAAAGATAAATCCTACTATAGCTATTTTTGTAATAACTGCTTACGGAACTATATCAAGAGCAGTAGAAGCAATTAGATTGGGTGCTTTAGATTTTCTTGAAAAGCCAGTAGATATTGAAGAATTGATAACAAAATTAAAAAAACATCTATCAAATAATAATGTAGAGATTGTAGCTCAATCTCCTTCTATGAAAAAGATATTAAGATTAGCTCAAAAGGTAGCTACTACACCTTTTCCTGTATTAATTACTGGAGAGACAGGAGTAGGTAAAGAAATATTAGCTAGATATATACATAAAAATAGTAATAGAAGTCCTTTTGTAACCTTAAATTGTGCTTCTATACCAAAAGAACTTACAGAATCGTTGCTTTTTGGACATGTAAAAGGTGCTTTTACTGGTGCAACAGAAAATAAAAAAGGGCTTGTATGTGTTGCTCAAGGTGGAACCTTATTTTTGGATGAAATTGGAGAGTTACCTCTTTCTATTCAGCCAAAACTTCTTCGTTTTTTAGATCAGAAGACATATCAAATATTAGGTAGTACAAAAGAAGAGAAGGCAGATGTAAGAATAATTGCTGCAACTAATAGAGACCTTAAGAGAGAAATAGAAAGGGGAGTCTTTAGAGAAGACTTATATTTTAGGCTTGCCACCTTCCCTATAAAAATTCCACCACTTAGAGACAGAAAAGAAGACATATTAGCTCTTATTGAAAAAAAGAGAAAAGAATTAAGCCATATACTTAAAAAACCTTTATCTATTGAAGAAGATGCAAAGTTATTATTGTTAAGTTTAAGGTATCCAGGCAATGTAAGAGAACTTTTTAATATATTAGAAAGAGCAGCAATTGTAGCAGATAAATTAATTAGTGCAGAGATTATAAAGAGTGTAATCGAATTAGACAATATAGATAAAGAAGAGATGAATTGTACATCACAAGAAGACTTTTGGTCACAAACTAAATTAGAGACAGAAAAAAAGGAAAGAGAGATTATTTTGGCTGCGTTAGCTGCAGCTGGATGGAATAAGGCTGCTGCAGCAAGGGCTCTTAAAATAAACTATAAGACTCTTTTAAAACGTATGAAAAAACTTGGTATAAGTTCTAAACCCCAAACTATTGGGTACTGATATACCTATTTTGGGTACTGATATACCTAAAAATACATATCAAAATATGAAAGAGATATTTGTTGGTATTTATATCTATCCATAAAAATGTTATTTGTTAGCCTCCTTCTTATTTTCTCTTCCTTGGTACACTTTTAGCACAATTGAAGATCAAAAGCTCTGAGCCGATTAGAAAGATTAGGAACAAAGGTATTGCTAGCTAACTTAATTAAATTTGTTTTGGATTTTTTATTGTGAAATTTAAAACTGACATAGGTTTCTCATTATTAGAAGTATTATGTGTAATTATACTATCACTAATTACAATTAGTATAGCTATATTTAGCGTAAATAAATTTATAAGTATGTATTATATTAATACTATAGCACATCAATTAATGAACGATTTCTATATGGCTCGTAGTAAGGCTATTACTTTACGTAAAGATGTTGTTATTTCAATAAATGAGTATAATAGTACATTAAATTCTAATGGTTCCTATAAGATTTTTATTGATGATGGATCGGGTGGAGGCATTCCAAATAATTGGATACAAGATGGTAATGAAAGACTTTTACTGTCTAGAGTAATGCCTAAAGAAGTAAAACTATATAAATCTACTTTTTTATATGATAAAACTGGCTTTCAATCTAATGGAACACCACTAAAACAGCGATGGGGAAGTATATATTTAAAAGGTAAATATAAATTCTATAAAATGACTTTAATTCTAACTGGTAGGATAAAACTATATTATAGCAATAATGGGATAAATTGGCAATGAAAAGATTAAATAGAAAACAACATGGATTTACATTAGTAGAATTATTAATAGGCATGATAGCAGGTGTTATATTATTAGGTTCACTTTATATAATATTTAAAGCTCAATTAAAATCATATAACTTACAGAGTCAATATATAGGTATGCAAAATAATATAAGAATAGCTTTAACATCTATAGCAAAAGAAATTAGAATGGCTGGTTATGATCCAAAAGATACCGCTTTTTCAAGCATTTCACCTATTAGTATTGCAGATGAATATGAATTTAGTTTTGCTTATGATAAAAATAAAGATGGTATTATAGAATCAAATGAAATTATTAGCTATCGTTTAAAACCAAGCGATGATACTGACAATAATGGTATAGCTGATAATGGGGCTACTATGTTAATTAGAAAGATAGGTTCAACATTGCAACCATTAGCTGATAATATAGAAGCCATAGCCTTTGCATATGCATTTATAAATAATACAACTAACAAACAATTAGCATATAATGCTACAGGGACTAATAAAAACATATATTGGGCGATACCATATAATAATTATTGGTATAATTTAGATGTTAATGATGATGGTAAAATTGATAAAAAAGACGATTTTAATAATGATAATATCATTGATATAACAAATACTGGAATACCAATAATAAATAATAATATAAGAGCTATAAAAATATGGATATTAGTAAGATCTGAACATGCTGATAATAACTTTATAGATAATAATTCTTATGTAGTAGGTAGATATAT
>CAZODM010000043.1:0-17716 GCA_964578585.1 uncultured Desulfobacterales bacterium
CTCTACCCAACCATAAGGATCGGGCTTTTCTCCATATTGAATCCCTGTTAGCTCGTCAAATAGCCTTTGTGCAAGAGGTCCAGTCTTTCCACTATTTATCTCATAACCTTTATCTTTATAGTACAAAAATCCTACAGGAGATATGACTGCTGCAGTACCTGTACCAAAACATTCATTTAGTTTGCCGCTCTTAGCTGCATCTATTACTTCATCTATACTAATGCGTCTTTCACTTACTTTGTATCCCCAATCCTTTGTGAGCCTAAGAACAGAATCTCTCGTAATACCAGATAATATACTGCCTGTAAGTTCAGGAGTTACTACCTCACCGTCTAATACAAAAAATATGTTCATTGTACCAACTTCTTCCACATATCTTCTTTCTTTAGCATCAAGCCATAATACTTGAGTAAAGCCCTTTTCTTTAGCCTCCTCCGAAGCCATAAGACTTGCAGCATAGTTGCCTGCTGCCTTTGCCTCTCCTACCCCCCCAACTGCAGCACGTACGTATTTATCTGTGACAAATATCCTAACTGGATTAAACCCTTCTTTATAGTATGCACCAACAGGAGTAAGGATAACAGATAATATATATTCCTTAGCAGGTCTTACCCCTAAATATGGCTCTGTTGCAATCATAAATGGACGAATATATAAGGAGGTACCTTTGGCATCAGGGACCCAACGTCTTTCTATACTAACTAACTCTTTTATTGCATCTAAAAGCTCTCTTTCATCCACCTGAGGCATACACATGCGCCACGCAGACTTATTGAGCCTTTTCATGTTTTCCATAGGCCTAAAAAATCTTATTTTTCCATCAACCCCTTTATAAGCCTTAAGGCCCTCAAATATAGCCTGTCCATAATGAAGACACACTGCAGCAGGATCAAGCGTAAAAGGACTATAAGGCATTATACGTGGATTTATCCATCCCTCACCTTCCTTATAATCCATCACAAACATATGATCTGTAAAGTGTATACCAAAACCCAGTTCATCTGGCTGAGGAACAGACTTTCTTAAACCTTCTGGTACTAGCTCACATTTTATATCCATAACGCCTATGATCCTTTCTTAACTTTTAAAGCAATATATCTTTTACTCCAAAATATCATTGTATTGCAAGCACCTTATAAAAAAAATTAATCTAATCTTTAACATCAATCTCACCCAAAGAGCATAAGCTGTGCTGGATGTAATACTGTTAATGGCTTATAGGGTAAAAATACCCTGCTTCCTAATTGCCACTGAAGAAGACAACCAGAACAATTGGTAATAACCATATCTGCTTTGCTAGACTTTAGTCTTTTTAATGCCTTAGAAAATATATTGAGTGAAATATCTGGATATTTAAAGCCAAAGACTCCACCTTGACCACAACAATCATCAATAATATCTATAAGCTCTATCCCCTTTATAGATTCTATAAAGGCTTTGGGTAGCTCCGTTCCACCTAGATGAAAACGTTGATGACATGGGGCATGATAAACAACCTTTTTATTTAAGACGTTAGAAGACCTAGTTTTAAGCCCTATCATCTCTATAAAGGATGAAAATTCATATACTCTTTTAGAAAGTTCTATTGCATGCTCTTTTAAGGGTTCATAAGGTATAAGCTCATGCCAAAAATTAGAAAGAAAATACGCACATGAAGCACAACCTGTTACTATGTAATCAGGCTCTATTTCATAGAAACTCTTAAGATTTGCCTCAAGCAGTCTTTGAGATGCATCAACAAAGCCACTTGAATAAGCAGCTAATCCGCAACAATATTGATCTTGAGGAATAATAAGATTTACATGAGCCTCAAGTACCTGCCTAATTGCTCTAATTATTTCTGGATATAAATAGTTTTGTACACAACCTATAAAAAGGGCTACTCTAGGCCTTTTAGAACCACCTGTATTATTATCTGAAGACATCTGTGCTTCTTTTAGTGCAGAAAGCTTGGCTGCCTTTGGAAATGCCCTTGCCCATCTGTCTACAATATCTGAATCCAAGTCTTTTGATCCTAAAAAGGATGAAAGCTTAATAGCAATACCTGCTGCATCAGGGAATTTAACACTAATCTTAGAAAGAATATCTGGTACCTTTCTATGAACAAGCATATTAAATAAGGTACCTTGAGTAGGATTTGTACCTATTAATTGACGTCCACGTCTTACTAAAAGGTCCACCTTTATACCAGATGGACATATATAAGAACATGCTCCACACTGAAGACACATCTGTAAGGATTCTTTAAGACGTTTAGAAGGATTGCCTCCTTTTTTTAAGATATGCTCAATTAACTCATAACGTCCTCTTGGAGAAAAGGTCTCAACAAGTACTTCTTTGTAAACAGGACATATCTGAAGACATGTACCACATCTTGCACATGAAACCTCCATATCTTCTTCACTACCCTGCTTAAATAGGTCCTTTTTGTTCATATTTACTCAATCTTTCTTATTATCATCGTTGTTAGAACAACTAAGCCCAAATAGCTTCATCCACCAAGATGCCCAATGCTCTTTTTCTATTACATCAGCAAGCTCTTTTGCGACTTTAGTTTTTAGACGCCTTTTTACATACGGAAGCCATATAGAGGCATCAGGACATCCTGTATCATTACAGACCTTTAAAGATAAAACCATATCAAGCTGGTCTGCATCATGAGCAAGTTTTGCCTCAAGGGTCTCTGCCTCAACATATTCACGATATAATTGGGTTATTTCATTACAAAAATCCTTATCTAGCTCAGATAACATATCTGAAAATGCCTTTTCTTCATCCATTTTTACATATAATTTATAAACAGCATTTGCATCACCAGTTCTTATTTCTGCCATATCGTGAATAAGACAGATCTTTAAGAGCCTGTTTACATCTACATCCTTAACAAGGCTAGCCAAAACCATTGCAATTATCATTACTCCACATGTATGCTCTGCTATGCTTTCTTTACCCTTCCCTAAAAATGCAAATCCAGTCCTTGGTGTTCTTTTCATCATTTGAGCTTCAAATAAAAAACGTGCAATAGCCTCTAGCCTTTCGTTATTCATAAGCTAGTTGTCCTCCAATATCTCTATATCTTCCTTAGTTATAAAAGCAAAAAGGCTCTCAAATCTAATCATTATATTGGGATCTGAACTTTTAAGCTCTATATCAAGCCTACTCAATTCTACAAGCACATTTAGTAATCTTTTAAGAGAAAAATTAAGAGCTGCCATAAATAATTTATACTGAGCATAAGGCTTAAAATTCTTAAGTATATCAGGTAACTCTTCATTATAATACTCTGTAATTAAGGGCCATATTTGTTTTTTAAATTTATTAAAGTCAAGATAACGCATTGTTGTACTATGTTGATGCAATCTATTTGCCTCAATAACCTCTCTTATAAGGGCTAGTCTTTTTATATACAAAGATAAAGATGTGATTATAGCTAGAGGATGAATCCCTTGATCTATCAACCAATAAAAACTTATAAGACATCTTTTAAAATCCTTCTCACCAATAGCTTGGGTAAGCTCAAAAAGCGCCTCCTGTCTATGTCGTACAACAACCGTCTCAATGTCCTCTAATGTAATAACCTTCTTTTCACCTATTAAAGAAATAAGCTTTTCTACCTCATTTTTTATTGCAACAAGATCTTGTTCTCCAACTTGCTCACAAAAAAGATCCAGGGCATTAAACTCTATCTTTTTCCCTGCATCCTTAAGCCAACTATAAATTATCTGTCGTACATCTGATTTACTAGAACCCGAAAGATCTAACAACCGCGCCTTAGTACATATATCCTTAAAAATGGCTTTATCTTGCCTATCTAGTTTTAAAGACTCTAGCTCTAAAATTAATATCTTTCTTTGGGGATCAAATTTGGTCCTACTGATCCAGTTTAAAAGTTCTTTGTCAATTGAAGCTAGTCTTACCCAAAGTATCTTTTTACCAGGGAAAAAACTTTGAGAGTTAAATGCACCAACTATAGTTGAAAATATAGCTTGCTCATCCTTTAGTATCTCTAAATTTGTATCTTTTAACTCATTGGGCAATATTACATCTATTAACTCATCTATAATGGATAATAAAATTGGATGAGGACCAATAAAGATATATAACCCACTAGGAGAGCTCTTAGCTTCAGAAATAATCTTTTGAGAATCAAGCTTATGACTATCTAATTTGGATCTGTTAGTTAGCTTAACCATGCAACATTATTTTTTATGTTTATCCTTTAAAGATTCTAAAATCTTAAGTGCAACACCTTTTACATTCATAGAGGGATCATCTAAAAAACTTATTACCTCATCTATTGTAAGGGCTTTAAGCTCCCCAAGTCTTTCTATAACAAGCGCTCTTACTCTAGGGTCTTTATCATTCAAATAACGTTTATATATCTCTATATCTTCCTCTCCAGCCCCTAATTGATTAAGTAGTATCAATACATCAAGTCTAAGATCAGCACTTCCTGCCTCAAGCTCCTCTAAAAAGATAGACTTCACCTCTTGCTGTTTATCTGTAAACCTGACTAGATTAAAAAGTATTGTTCTTTTTTGATCAATTGAGGCATTTTTTAACCTACCTCCCAAAAATCTAACTACTCTACTGTCCCTTAAGTTACAAAGGGCATTTACTGCAACTTCTTGTATCTCTTCATCTGGATCATATAAACAATTTATTAAAGGAAGTACTGCATGTATGTTACCCTCCCAACCAAGTGCCAAAATAGCCCTTACCCTTAGATCTTTGTCCTCTTGCTCATCTTCTAATATTGATATAAGCCTTCTATTAAGAGATTGAGGATCAGAAAAAAATGCTCCTAACACCCCAAGATGAATAGCTGCCTGATCTCTTAGTTCATCTGGTTCATTTTCATCACACATGATCTGAAAAAGAGGCCATACTACCTTCTCTTTTGCAAAAGAGCCAAGTAGTAATAGTATCTGCCTACGTAAATCAATATCTCCTATACGAAGTGCCTTTAATAAAATAGAAATGGCCCTCTCTCTATTTTCTAACACTAAATGGGGATTCTTTATATATAGATTGGCCTGATGTATAAGACGCTGCTTTACATCAAAATTTATAATAGACATATTTAGCAATTAGCCTCGAACATTAAACTCTAAATCAAACTTTATATCACCCTTAGTAGAAACAAGGGAAAGGGCAAGTGTGCCAACCTCAGTAACCTTAGCCCTAATTACAACAGGAATGATAGTGCCTGCTGGAAGCCCTGAAGCATCTATAGAAGCACTCACAGTTGAAATCTCTTTGATGTCTTGCTCCCAGTCCTCTATAATGTCTCCAGGTTTATCCTCTCTTCTAATGCTTGATCCCATAAATTTAAACTCTACCTGCCTTCCTACAACAAGCCCAAACACCCGCTCAGGAAGCTCTACACTTTGGCCTTCTTCCATTGTCTGATTCACAATACAAAGGGCCTTTATATCTGGTGCAATACCTGGAATAGCAGGTCTTGTCCCCTCAAGGCCAATATAATAAGAACGTCCTAGCCCCCCTCTTATCCTAATACCACCTATTTTTCTTGATACCCCATAAAAACAGGCACCTTGTGCTACAGCAAGATCAAGCTCAGGAGCTGCAAGGCTTTTTATCTCTCCAGTTGAAGACCAATAAGAAAGTATCTCAACAATCCGTCTCCTTAAAAGCCTTGCCTTCATTACTCCCCCATTAAAAAGTACAAAGCTTGGGGTATAAGGGCTGTCCTTTTTAGCCTTTGTCAAAAAGGCAGCTAAATGCCTACTTATGGCAGAATCCTGTGCATAGGGAAGACCTAACTCTTTTAGCCCAACTGTAGTGCTAGATATAGGCATCTCATCTGGTGGACAAATAGGGAAAAAACCATTAAGAATAACGGACTCAAGCTGCTCTCTCTTTAGAGATGTTCTAATCGTACCTCCAATTAGACCAGACCCTCTGCCTGTTATAACAACAGGGACTTCATCTATATCATCTGAATCAAGAAGCCTTTCTTTAGCAATCCTAGCATTGTGCCATAAAGATTGCATTTGTAGGCGATCTAGCTTCTTAGCAATGCCCTTTGCAATCTCATGAGCTAAGGCAAGATCCATATTATCTCCACCTAAAAGCAGATGATCGCCAACTAAAATACGCTCCAATGAAAGCTCACCTTGCTTTTCATCAACCTTAATCAGACTAAAGTCTGTGGTACCCCCTCCGATATCACATACTAGAATTAAGTCTCCCGCTTTGACTTTATCCCTCCATCCTTCTCCTTGTCTAAAAAGCCATGCATAAAAGGCCGCTTGAGGTTCTTCTAAAAGGGTTATGTTTTCTAATCCTGCCGCCCTAGAAGCCTGCACTGTAAGTTCTCTAGCAACCGCATCAAATGAAGCAGGGATAGTAAGATATATCTCCTGCTCCTCTAAAGGTGCACCATATTGCTTACCAATTGTTTGATTCCAAGATGCCTTTAAGTGCCTCAGTAAACTTGCCTGAGCTGCAATAGGAGAAAGTTTAGTACAATCTGAAGGGGCATCTATAGGCAGTATAGGAGCATTTCTATCTATTGCAGGATGACATAACCAACTTTTGGCAGAAGAAATAAGCCGTGAAGGTACCTCTGCACCTCTTTCCCTTGCATACTTACCTATTACTCTATCTGCAAATGGATCCCAAGGTGTTGTAAGTGCATTTGAATCTTTTTCTGCCTGCGTTGGAAGATATATAAAAGATGGAAGGAGTTTTAAAGAATCTATCTGTTTAGGAGCAACAAGCTGTAATACCTCCATCACCTTTATGGGAGGAGATTGCTCTTTTTTTATTTCATCAATATCTATGTATGAAAGTACACAATTTGTTGTGCCAAGGTCTATACCAACAATAAATTTCTTACTCACTGTATCTCTACCTCTGCAGGTGCTAATACATCTAATTTCTCATCTGCCTGCCATTTAGGTAATTTTATCTGTGTACAACGCCAACCACAGTGCCTTAGTACACCCCTAAATGGTGGTTTACCTTTAACATTACCCACAAGCTTAATGCGTACGGGATCAACCTCATCAATCTCTACCTGTGCCCCTTCTTCTGCATCTAAAACAGGGGCAAGTTTTAATACTTGATCAATTACTTGTTTACAGCCTCTGTGTACCTCTCTTACAGAAGCCCCTATTTGTGCATCATCGTATAGGTCAAGGTCTTCCTGTAAAAAATCTATTAATCTTCCTTCTTTCTGTAACAGCCCTAAAAATTGTACTACTACAGTTTCTGGATCAGGACCTTTTGAAACTACCTCTTTAACAATTTGAGTAGTTTTTTCCTCCTTTTTTTCTTCTTTGCCCTTTTCTTCCTTTTGGACCTCTGGTTTAGGTGTTTCTTTTGCAACTACTTGAGACTCTTTAGGACCCTTAAGAGCCTTTAGTCTAGCGTTAAAAAGAGAATTTGTGATAATAAAGAAAATAATTCCAAGTACAGGCGGTGCACCTATTAAGGCTGGAGCAATCCAGGTCTTTAAAAATTCTTGATGCAAGTAGACTACACCAGCCCCTATTGCAGTTAAAATTCCAAAAACAAAAAAGGTAATAAAAAATAATGGAACCCCAACCCCTTTTTTTTGTGACATTGCTCTTACCTCTTATCTAAATAACTTTTATTTATTTTATACTTGGATATAAAATCAAAGCGAAGTATAAATATGTGACGATTAAGGGTCAAGTTTATTGACTTAATAAAAAATCAAAAAAATAAAATCAAGGAGCTTTGATATGGGAAATCATCCTGATATCCCCTTTGATAAGACACGTTTAACAGATAATGATACATTTCAATTTGCATGTCATCCTGGTCTTGAATGCTTTACTGGCTGTTGCTATGACCTAACCCTTGTTCTTACACCTTATGATATATTTAGGCTTAAGAATAGACTAAATATGAGTTCAGATGAATTCTTAAAGACATATACTACCACCCATGTTGGTCCTGAATCAGGACTGCCTGTTGTTCAATTAAAGATGGAAGGGGCTTACCAAAAGTGTCCTTTTTTAGATGAAGAGCGTGGCTGTAGGGTTTATGAAGATAGACCTGGTGCCTGTAGGACATATCCCCTAGCAAGGATGGCAGTAAGGAATAAAGATACAGATAAAATCGAAGAATTTTATATGCTAATTAAAGACCCTGATTGCCTTGGACTTAAAGAAAATAAAACTTGGACTGTCAAAGAATGGAAAGAACATGAGGGTCTTGAGATATATAACAAAATGAATGATCTATTTGGGGAACTACTTCAGGCAAGACAACAATCAGGGATATCATATCTACATGCAGATCAAATAGAACTATTTTATCTTGCTTGTTATAATCTGGATGAATTTAAAAAATTCTTTTTAGAAGGACCCAACCTTGATCGCTATATGGAACCAGAAGAAGTTATTAAAAAAATCTCAAATGATGAGCTTGAACTTTTTAAGTTTGCTCTAAATTGGGCAAAAAAGAAGATATTTTCTGGAACTTGTAGCTTTTGTGCACTTAAAGGTAAGTGTCCCACAAAATAATGTAAATTATAAACCACTTCTTAATTGCTCAAGTTGTCTTTTAGACGGTATTAACCGTGCTGTAATAAACATAAGAGAGGCAACTAGTGCACATATAAAAAACACCCATGGGTAACCGTATTTAACCCATACAATACCTGCAATAGCTGGGGCTGCCATAGAAACTATATGTTCAAGAGAAAAGCTTGTAGAAATACAAGCTGTTAATTCCTCTGCCCCTTCTACTATTTTGGATAAGTAGGTCACATGTGCAGATCTTAAAAAGAAGAGACTATCGTCTAATATGTAACACATGTATAAACTAGGTATTACCAAATAGGCTGGAAGAATCCTATCTGCAAGCCCATAAAATCCACATATTATCATTAAACAAATTGCATCAAAAGATAATACTACCTTTTCACCTAACTTGTCTATCATACGACCTAATAAAGGCTTAAGAGCAATACCAACTGCAGAAGACATTATAAGAAGTTTTGCCATCTGAGGTGCACTTTGATGATATATTCTAATGAGAACCCACGGACCAAAGACCAAAAATATCTGTTTTCTGACCCCAAATAATATCGCTAACACATAAAATAAACTATACTTCTTTTTAAACACAAACTTCTTTCTATGAATAGCTGTATGGGCTTGATCCCTTAAAAATAAGACCGTAACAGCAGATAATAAAGTTATAATAGCTGCTAAATAATATAATTCATCATATCCTAGCCCAAAATGATCCATACCTATCCATATAATCATTGCTCCAACAATAGAACCAAAGCTTCTTAAACTTCTTACTATTCCAAATATCTTACCTCTAGTAACTGGAGTACTTAATGCTACAGAAAAACTCTCTCTGAGAGTCATAACAACATGAGCACCAACAGACCATACAAATAACCAAAATGTAACAGAGATTACTCCAGGAGCTAGAGTTGCTGCTCCCAATATGCCAAGTGAAATAAGACATGTAGCTGCAATTAAGATGTTCCTTTCACCAATATTTGAAAGGGGTGCTAAAAGGAGAATCAAAAGGGCACCAGGAAGTTCCCTAATAGTTTCTATAAAACCACGACTTGAAGCAGAAATGTTATATATATCTGATAGAAAATTGTTAAGGCTTCCAAAAAATATACCTGTAGCTGCTGCTCCTAAAAAAGTAGATAATAAAAAAAATATGATTTGACGATCCCTTAAAAATCTCTCTTTAATAGCATGGTTATTCATCAGTTATATTCTTTCCTATAAGACATACAGCATGAGCTGCCATAGCCTTACCCTCTCCTACAAAACCAAGCCCTTCTGTTGTAGTTGCCTTTATATTTATTTGACAGAGATCTAAATTACATGTATCAGATATATTTTCTTTCATTTGGGCGATATAAGGAGAAATCTTAGGGGCTTGGGCAACTAATGTGAGGTCAATATTTATAATTTGCCATTTGTGTTCTTTAAGCCTTTTTACTACCTCTGATAAAAGCTTAAGGCTTGAAATATCCTTGTAGCGCATATCAGTATCAGGAAACATTCGTCCTATATCACCTAATCCAGCAGCACCAAGTAAGGCATCTATTAGTGCATGAAGCATGACATCTGCATCAGAATGTCCCAGAAGCCCCTTTCTATAAGGGATGTCAACCCCACAAAGTATTAACTTCCTACCATCTATAAGTCTATGGACATCGTAGCCAAAACCAATTCTAAATGGGAATGAAATATTTAAGGAATTAGACATAATAGACCTCAATGGAGGTAGTAAAAATAAAAAAACGGAGGTAATCCTCCGTTTTATATCCATACATTGGAGCGGGAAACGGGATTCGAACCCGCGACTTCAACCTTGGCAAGGTTGCACTCTACCACTGAGTTATTCCCGCTCTTACTACTTTTTGCGTCCAAAATAATAAATATGGTCGCGCTAGATGTCAAGAGGTTTGTGTAAAATTAATAAAAAGACATTATAATCAATAAATAACTAATCCAGCATACCCGACTACCTGACTATAATTACCATTTATATCCCCACTTGTAGCATATTTCACTAGTTCTGCCTTTGTTGCTCCAAGGTCTAAGGCAGCAACTAATGTAACGGTAGTAGGTATTACTCCACACATTGTAATATTGTTTACTCTTACTGTGTTTAAAAGTCCTTTTGGATCTAAGGACAAAATACGCTCAATTGCAAGGCGATCTTTTGCCTCTGCTTGATCTACAGGCTCATAATGGGTCATATCTGTACTAGCTACAATCAATACCTTTTCAGGAAAATCCTTTATAGCCCTTGAGATCGAAAGCCCTATTTGTTCACATTCAGCATAATTAAATCCAGCTAAACATATAGGAATAATTGAAACATTTGGATTCCTCTTTTGTAAAAAAGGTACCTGAACCTCTAATGAATGTTCATAAAGATGAGCCTGCACATCTTCTTCTAAAAACGGACAAATATCTACTATCCTCTTTGCTAAGTCTTCCCTAATAGGAACAAGTCCTAATGGAGTACTCCATGCCCCCTTTAACATTACAGCTCCTGGAGAACCAATACCAGTATGGCTTGGCCCAATAATTATTACTGTATCAGGCACCCTTACTCTAGCAAAAACAGCACCTGCTACATGTCCAGAATATATATATCCTGCATGAGGACTCACTACAGCAATTGCATCTTGTACAGGAGCTCTAGTTGTCAATAAATAATCAAGTTGACGACTAAGTCTTTCGGGATCTTCATCATAAAATTGATTTGCAACCGCTGGTGGCCTTATCATAATTAGACTCCATATAAACTATTTAAAATTATAAGTCATATGATTATAATATTTTAGCATATGAAAAAATTACAATATTTGTCAAGTAATAAAAAATTGTTTTAATAATTATATTTTATAAAAACTACTAAACTTAAACTTAATAGTTAATTACTTATAATATTTAAACTGATGAAAGAATTATCTAGTAAAAATCATTTAAAAAAACTTATAGAATATTTCTTATTAAGAGATAAGAAATATATAGACATTAGGTTATCCAAACACTTTAATGAAATAATTAGAAGAGGTTCTGATATTGGTACACACATAAGCCTACTAAATAACTGTAATAGACTTATGCCATTAGCTCAAAAAGAAATATTAGAACTAGATGCTAAAAGTCAAGACTTACCCTCTGGCAAGATATGGCTTGCCTCAAGTCTTTCTGAAGCTAAGGGCCGAGGTTCTAGAACATGGTGGGCTCCTGATGGTGGTATATACATGTGTATAGCAATCTCGCCTATTTTATTACCAGAACATTGGGGATTATACAATATTGCGCTAGGAGTGGCTATTTGTGAAACCCTTTGTTTTTGGGGATTTAATGCAAAAATAAGATGGGTAAATGATATATTAATAGAAAATAAAAAAGTAGCAGGGGTATTATCTCAAAGCTTTACTACTCCTAATACAGGATCTAACTATATAATCTTTGGTATAGGCGTTAATATCAATATAAACAATTTCCCTAGTGAACTATCTAAGATTGCAACTTCTTTAAAACTTGAATCACAAAGAAGATTACCTAAGGCCAGGATTTGTGCTCATATTATTTCAAGAATAATTTGGAACTTTGGACTTGCCCATTTTTGGGAGTCATTGTCCCTAAATGAAGAGATATCATTTAATCCCCTAATTATTTCATTTAAAAAACTTTCCAATACTATTGGTAAAAATATAGTCTTTGGTTATGATGCTGAAAAACATCCAGAGTTTGAAGCGATAGCAAAAGATATAGATGATTTTGGAAGATTGATACTTTTATTGAAAAATGGCCAATCTCTAGTGGTAAATGCTGGAGAAATAAGATACCTTTAATAAAATATAAACTTCTAATAGGAGAAAAGTAATTATTTTATGATAGAAGTAGAAACAAAAGAAGTGAATAATATTAACCAACAAGTAACAGAAGAAGCCTTTTTAATAGAACATTCTGGAGAATTACCAGAAGTTGCATATTACAACTCAATTTACTATTTATGTGAAGACAAAGAAGGGCCAAAACTTAAACTTTCAGAACGGGAACTTTTACTTTTAAAAAAGGCCGTAATAAAACAATATTTAAGGATAATAAAAAGAGACCTTACTCCCTCTAATAAAAATAAAAGGATCTATAGAGGTATTGAACGTGCTTGGGTAAACTGGAAACGTCTTTTAAATTTTACAAAAAAATTTAATTTAGACATAACTAAAGCAAAAAAGATTGTTCAAAAAGAACTTATTAGTTTTCTAGAACATGAAACAAATGAACTTATATTAGGTAAAAGAGTAACTTTTAATATCTCTAAAAAAGAACTAATAGATTTTTTAAATTCTTTAGAAATAGAACACGTAATAGATAAAAAGATTAAAGATAATTTGTATCCTATACTAAAAGATTAGAGGTCTTTAATGTTTCCCAATGAGATGGGTTATAGTGACTGGGTAGTACTTTTACTCTCTACTGCACTTGCAGGGCTTATTCTGATATTAGGATTAGTCCTTTTCTTACCATTTTTTGAACCAATATGTTGGGCTATTATTTTGGCTTTATTTTTCTACCCTGTTTACAAAAGACTTCTTAAGCTTTTAAAAGGACTTGATGCATTATGTTCTTTGTTAATGTGTATATTAATTGTCTTATTTATCATAATCCCAGTATTTGCCCTTTTAGGGAGTGTCACTTCAGAACTTATAAAAGTATATCATCAGATACAAACACTTATCCAAAATGGTGGATTAAACTTTACAGCTAAATCTGCCAACATAGACCTTGTTCATAAGTTAGTAGCATGGGTAACATCTCTCGTTAAAGCCCATCAAACAACTATAGAGCATATATTAAACAGTGTATCAAAAAGGATGGGAGAATTCTTTTTAAAACAAGGGACCGTAGTTTTTAAAAATGTAGCAACAGTGGTATTCAAAGCAGCTCTTATGTTGGTTACTTTATATTACTTCTTTAGAGATGGTGAAAAGATGCTAGCTACATTTAAACAACTCTTGCCCTTGCCTCCTAAACTAGCTGATAACTTTATGGATATTACTCATGATGTGCTCTCTGCTACACTTTATGGAAATATATTAACTGCTGTAATACAAGGAGGATTGGGGATATTTATTCTATGGTCTCTTAATTTCTCTGCCCCATTTTTGTGGGGGATGATAATGGGAATAGCTACATTTATACCAATGGTTGGTACTGCTATTGTATGGGTACCTGCCACATTATATCTATTCTCTACAGGATTATATCTAAAAGGTGCTATATTATTAGCCTTTTCTTTAGCTGTTATATCTCAGATAGATTATTTTTTAAGACCATATCTTATAAGTGGAAAGACACAAATACATACATTATTTTTATTTTTTAGTATCCTTGGAGGGTTGAATGTCTTTGGTATGTTAGGCTTAGTATTAGGCCCTTTGCTTTTGGCTTTATGTGTATCAATATTAGAAATATATAGAAAGAATTTCTTAAAAAGGATCTGATAATCTCCTTAATCTTACAACTATGATATCTTGTTGGAGTAAATATGACTCGTCTCTTTGCAATAGGAGATATTCATGGCTGTTATTGTCTTCTTAAACAGCTACTAAGAAAACTACCAATAAATTGGACAAAAGATAAGCTTATATTTTTAGGAGATTATATTGACCGTGGAGATGAAGTCAAAATGGTCATAGAGACTATAATAGAGTTAAAATCTAAATACAAAGACCACGTAATATGCTTAATGGGAAATCACGAGGATATGTTCCTTGATTATCTTAAAGGCCTTAACAAAATACTCTATTTGACCTTAGGAGGAAGTCATACTATAAATAGTTATGGCGGGATCCAAAATATTCCAAAGTCCCATATAGATTTTATTAGGTCATTAGAGTTACTTTTTGAGACAGAGGAATATATATTTGTCCATGCAGGACTTCGTCCATATATCCCTGTAGAACAACAGAGCAAAGATGACCTTATTTGGATAAGAGAAGCCTTTTATGAATCAGACTATGACTGGGGAAAAACAATTGTTTTTGGACACACCCCTATGGCTACGCCATTTCTACGACCCAATAAGATTGGTATAGACACAGGGGCTGTATATGGTGGAAGACTCACTGCAGTAGAGCTTCCTAGTGTAAAATTTTACAGTGTTGGTTGGAATGAAATATAAAATAAAACAATAGGAGAGGCAAGATATGGCAAGAAATCTTAGCTGGAGGGAGATAGATAAGCTAAGAGAAAAACCGAAAAGACGGGAAGTAAAAAGTGCTCTTGAAAGGGCTCTTGAGCGTGACCCACGATTAAAGAAAAAGTATCTTGAAGAGGCAGAGAAATTATTCATGGGACCTAAGGGAAGCCCAGAACATACCAAAGACCTTCAGGCAATCCACGATAAGTATGGAACTAAAAGCTTTAAAAAAACAGTTAAAAATTATATCTCCCGTTATGGAATGCCTGATGATTGGGGAACTTTGATCTTGCTTTTAGACGTAAAAGATCCCAAAATTGTAACGGATGCTATAAGAGAACTTTTAAAACATTCTAAAGATAAAACTGATATAGAAAAAAAGGGACTGATAAGTAAGTTAAAAGTTTTGTCAATGACGGAAACAGAACCTTCTATACTTGAAATTGTAGACTATGCCCTATCTGAACTTTAATCGTGGATAATAAAAAAGAAAAAACATTGGAAGAATGGAATCTTATATTAGACGATTATCTCGCAAGATTAAGTGTAGATAAAGGACTAAGTCATGCCACAATAGAGGCATATAGCAATGACATATTAGATTTTATAGATTTTATAGTAGATCAAGGGATAAAAGAACCAAACGATGTAGACTCTTACCATATACTTTTATGGTTAAAAAAGCTAAGAGAAAGAGGAATAATAGCAAGCTCTATAGCAAGACGTATCTCCTCACTGAGAGGTTTTTTTAAATTTATAGTTAAGCATTATAAGTTAACAAAAGATCCTATTGCCCATATCACATCTCCAAAATTAGGAAGAAAACTCCCAATAGTACTTAGTGTAGAAGAGGTAGAAAAATTATTAGAACAACCTGACATAAATAATCCAAGGGGATTAAGAGATAAAGCCCTATTAGAAATAGTCTATGCCTGTGGACTAAGGGCATCAGAGGCAGTCTCATTAAAGATGCCTCAATTGGAGTTTAATACAGGATTTTTAAGGATTATAGGAAAAGGGAATAAAGAACGGATAATCCCTATAGGGGAATTAGCTATATTTTGGTTAAAAAAGTATATAAAAGAGGCAAGACCTATATTACTTAAGAAAAAACAAAGCTTATATGTATTTGTTGGTCCCAAAGGTAGAGCACTTACTAGACAAAGATTTTGGCAGATTCTTAAAAACTATACTATAAAAGCAGGTATTAGAGAAAATGTAACTCCACATGTTTTAAGACACTGCTTTGCTACACACTTACTAGAGGGCGGAGCGGATTTAAGGGTAGTACAAATGCTTCTTGGACATGCCTCCCTTTCTACAACCCAAATATATACCCATTTAGATCTTAGCTACTTAAGACAAGTACATAAAAACTTTCATCCAAGAGGATAAACCAATCTTTGTTTTATGTCCACTGAGATAATATAGTACTAAGCTCATTTAAGGTAAAAGGCTTTTTAAGTATATCTACTACACCGGGCAGATGTTTAAGCTTTTCCTCTTCTATTAGTCCACCCATTATAATAACCTTCACTTCTGAATTTATCCTTTGTATAGTCTTTGCAACTTCTTCACCATTTACCTTAGGCATATTTAGATCTAAAAATACTAGTGTAAGCTGATCCTTATACTTTTTAAAAAGTTCAATAGCCTCTTGACCATCATAAGCTATGATAGACTCATAACCTAGTAGATTAAGAGTTTGTTCAAACAAGTTAGCAATTAAAGTATCATCCTCTGCAACTAAAATTTTATCTTTTTGATTTGTCTTTTGCTTGGACAACTCTTGAATCTCTTTATATCTTTTTGATAAAGTATCTGGCATTTTTATTTTATATTTTAAAGGTAAATAAATAGTAAAAGTTGTACCCACCCCTTCTTTACTATCAACAGTGATAAAGCCTTGATGCTTTTTCACAATATTATAACAAATTGTTAATCCTAATCCACCAGATTTTTCTCTTTCTTTTGTTGTGACAAATGGATCAAATATACGATTTATTAACTCTGGTCTAATACCACAACCAGTATCCTTAATTGTAATTCTACACCAATCCCTTCCTTTTTCATTACATGTATCAGTTTTTACAATTAGCTCTCCCTTGCCATTCATTGCTTGAATAGCATTTATACAAATATTATATATAACTCGTTGTATCTGAGCAGGATTTCCATCAATTATGAGTGGAGAAGGAAATAATTCTGTACGTACTTTTATAAATTTTATGTCTTGCATAGTACTAAGTGTAAGAACTTGAGGTATTAATGTATTAATATCAAATTCTTCTTTAGTTAATGGTATATCGTTCTTTGCAAAGGATAATATTTGGTTAGTAAACTCTGAGGCTTTATTAGCAGCTTGCTCTATTTTATTTATAATTTTATCTATATTGGGATCAGATATCTTATCTTTAAGCTCTAATTTTAACAATTCTAAGTGTCCTTTAATGCCTCCAATTATGTTATTAAAATCATGTGCAATCCCGCCTGCCATTGTCCCTAGAGCTTGCATCTTTTCAGCCTGTCTTAACTGGTTTTCTATCTCTCTTTGACGAGTAATATCTATAGCAGTAACTATAGCAAATTTAATGTGATTTGTTTTATCTCTAATAAACTTTCCACTCCACAAAATGATTTTTTTATCTCCTGCTTTAGTTGTTATTTTTAGTTCCCCATGACGCGGAGCAGCTTTTGGATTTAATAGAAAAGATTCTATAAAAGGCTTTCTTTCACTTTCTGAAAGGAAAACATCCCAAACATATTGTCCTCTTACTTCAGCTTCCTTATAGCCTGTAATCTTCTCTGCTGTTTTGTTAAAACGAATTATTTTACCTATACTGTCTAAAACAATAATTAATATATTTGCATAATCTATTATTGTTTCATTAAACTGTTTAGTTTCCGTCAATTTCTTTTCTAATTGTTTAAAGTTAGTAATATCATTTAGTACTGTAGCTATAAAATCGATTTCACCACGTTCTTCATCAATGACTGGTTTTTT
>CAZODM010000044.1:0-17575 GCA_964578585.1 uncultured Desulfobacterales bacterium
TATGTAAATCATATTTTAGCTTTTAATAGATAAATATAGAAGAGATAACTCCTTAATAAAATATTTTCTCTTTATATTTATCTAGATATTATGTGGCTAATTTTTTTCTACATTATTTTTTAATGGGAGATTTTCTAATAATACCATATTGATGCTTTTTAAATAAATAGAATAAGCCTTTTAAATGACTAAAAAAGAATTTATTAAGTTTTATCCTAGAGAGTTCCTGAGCATCATGTATTATTTCAACGCGTGGATCATATACAATTCTATAGCCTGCTTTTTTTACCCTTATGCAGTAATCAACATCTTCAGGTGAATAAAATATTTTCTCATCTAATAATCCTACTTTATCTAACAGTTCCTTTTTTAAAAGCCAAAAAGCAGAAATTGCATAATCTACATCACGTACTAAGTGATTGACAACTTCTTTACTTTTTCTTTCTTCAGTTTTTAAAAAAAACAAGCGTTTGATTTTGTGTATTAGAGTTGGGAAGACATCCGTAGATTTTTGAAAATTTCCTGATGGATAAAGAATTTTAGGAACTACTATACCAATAGATGGTTCTTTATTAAGAACATTAATTAAGTGTACTAATGCTGTAGTATTTATATAAGCATCTGAATCTAAGATTAATATATATTTCCCTTTTGCTCTAGATAATCCATAATTTCTAGATATAGTTGTTCCTCTATTTACTTGAAAAAGTTTAAGTTTAATGATATCAGGGAATATTTCTTTATAACGTTTTAAGATATCAATACCACCATCTTTTGAACCATTATCTATCACATAGATTTCAGATACTAAGCCAGCTTCTTTAGTAGATTTGAGTACGGAATCTAAACATTTCTCTATATAGTTACTACTATATTAAAAGTAAGAATAATAACTGTAATATCTGGAGCTTGTTGATTCATATAATTATAATTACTTATATTAACCTTTTAAAAAGACAAGGGCTCCCTTATTTTTGTTTGAAAGTTCTTTATAGACCCTATCAAATATTGATTCAGGATCTAAGCCTATTTCTTTTCTCAATATTTCTTGGCTTCCATGCTCTATAAACCGATCTGGTATGCCAACTCTAATAATATTTTTAGGCATTACATTGCTATCAGATAAACATTCAAGAACAGCGCTACCAAAGCCTCCCATCAAGGCATTTTCCTCTAAGGTTATTATTAACTTATGTTCTTTTGCCATTTGAACTATGAGCTCTTTATCTATTGGTTTTACAAATCTTGCATTTACAACACTTGCCTCTATTCCCTTTTTAAGAAGTAGATTTGCAACCTCTATACTTGGTTGAACCATGTTACCTATAGCTATAAGACAGACATGTTTTCCGGTCCTAAGCACCTCTGCCTTTCCTAGCTCAAGTTTATGTAGTTTCCAATCAAGACTTGCTCCAATGCCCTTTCCCCTTGGATACCTTATAGCCACAGGACAGCCTAACTGTAGTGCTGTATATAGCATATGTTGAAGTTCATTTTCATCTTTTGGCGCCATAACAACCATGTTAGGGATTGCTCTTAGATATGAGAGGTCAAATGCACCATGGTGGGTAGGTCCATCATCTCCTACAAGCCCACCTCTGTCTATAGCAAATACAACCGGTTGGTTTGTAAGGCATACATCATGAATAATTTGATCATAAGCCCTTTGTAAAAATGTAGAATATATCGCACAAACAGGTTTTAGTCCTTCAAGTGCAAGTCCTGCGGCAAATGTAACAGCATGTTGTTCTGCTATACCAACATCAAAAAATCTATCGGGAAACTCTTTTGAGAATGCTAAAAGTCCAGTACCTGCCGGCATTGCGGCAGTAATTGCAACTATCCTTTCATCCTCATGCGCAAGTCTTATAAGGGTTTGGCTAAATATAGAAGTATAACTTGGAGGGCTTGGTTGCTTTGGTTTTTTTATCTCTCCTGTTTTTATATCAAAAGGGCCAACTCCATGAAACTTATCTGGATGTTTTTCTGCAGGAGCATAACCTTTACCCTTTTGGGTAAGCACATGGACTAATACAGGACCTGAAAGTGCTTTTACATTTTTAAGTGTATCAATAAGTGTTTCAAGGTTGTGTCCAGGTAGAGGACCTACATATTCAAACTGAAGTGCCTCAAACAACATACCTGGTGTAAAGAAATTTTTAAGGGATTCTTCACTCTTTTTTAAAAGTGTCCAGATATTCTCTCCAACATCAGAACGCTTTAGAAAAGACTCAAGTTCTTTTTTGAGCCTTCTTGCAAGAGGTCCTGTAAGTTTTCTAGATAGATATGAAGAAAGCGCCCCTACATTTGGTGAAATAGACATCTCGTTGTCATTTAATATTACAATAAGGTCCTTTTTAAGATGTCCTGCATTGTTTAACGCCTCAAAGGCAAGCCCCGCAGTCATTGATCCATCACCTATTACAACTACGACCTTGCCCTCTTTTTTGAGCATAGACATTGCTGTAGTCATACCAAGGGCAGCAGATATAGAGGTAGAACTGTGTCCTGTATCTAAGGTGTCGTATATACTTTCGCTCCTTTTTGGGAAACCACTTATACCTTTATATTGTCTTAAAGTATGGAATCTATCAGCTCTTCCTGTTATAAGTTTATGTGCGTATGCCTGATGACCAACATCCCAAATAATCCTGTCTTTGGGGGCATCAAAGACATAGTGAATAGCAAGTGTGAGCTCAATTACACCAAGGCTTGGAGCAAGGTGTCCCCCTGTTTGTGATACAGTTTCTATAATCTTTCTTCTAAGCTCTGAGGCAAGTTTTATGAGCTCTCGTCTTTTAAGTCCTTTTATATCCTTTGGCTCTTTTATTTTAGGTAATATTTCATATTTATCTGCCATATCAATCACCTACTTGTTACGATAGATTATGTATTGTGCTATTGCCCTTAGTGGTGTTGCTTTATCATCAAAGCCTTCTATATAAGAGAGGGCATCTTTTATAAGTTCATTCGCCCTTTTTTTAGCCCCCTCTATTCCAAATAAGGCTGGGTAAGTTGCTTTTTGTTTTTTGATATCTGATCCAATAGGTTTCCCAATCTGTTTTTCGTCTCCTTCTATATCAAGAAGGTCATCCCTTATCTGAAATGCTAATCCAAGATTAAAGCCAAAATTTGCTAAGGATTTTCTAACATTGCTATTTGCTCCTGCAAGCACTGCTGCTGCCTCAAGAGATACTTGGATCATAGCAGCAGTCTTATGTGTATGTATATAATAAAGTGTGTGTTCGTCTGTTTGTTTGCCTTGGGTTTCTATATCTGCACATTGTCCTCCAACCATTCCCTTTATACCTGCTGCTTTTGCTATAAGGTAAATAGCCTCTAGTTTTTTTTCTGGCTCAATATCTGCTATATTCCAAGGGCTTTGTCCCCAATTTGAACTAAGTATTTCAAATGCTAATGTCAAAAGACCATCTCCTGCAAGTATTGCTATAGCTTCATTAAATGCTTTATGACAAGTAGGTAACCCTCTCCTTAAGTCATCATCATCCATTGCAGGTAAGTCATCATGTATTAGAGAATATGTATGTATACATTCTATTGCACAAGCTGCAGGCATAACAATAGATTCATCCTTCCCTAATGCCTTTGCAGTAGAAATCATTAAGATAGGCCTTAGACGTTTTCCCCCTGCCATAAGGCTATAGTGCATAGCTTCACATACCTTTTGGGCAGGAACTGGTTCCATCTCTATAAGCTCTTTTAAAAAGTAATCTATCTTTTCTTTATAATGTGCAAGATAAGATTTTAGCTCAAAGGGCATAAATATTCTCCCTTTTAGTTTTCATCAGCTTCATAGTCTTGATCTTTTAAAATTATTTCACCATTTTCATCTTTTGTTAATACTTGTATCTTTTTTTCTGCCATTTCTAAAAAGTTTAAGCATGCCCTATAAAGTTTGATTCCCTTTTCATATTTTTTTAAGGCTTCATCTAAGGCTATGTCTGGATTCTCAAGTTCTGATACAATATTTTCTAACTCTTTTAAAGATGATTCAAAATCATTTATTTTTAGCTGATTTTTATCATTCATCTTGATCCCCCTTACATCACATGTTACCTCATGATGCATGAAAGTGCGAGAGGGTAAAGGTAAGGAATTTAAATTAAAGTTATTAATACCAGCTATATCTAATATTTTAAAGCTGTGGGGTGCTAGTGTAAGGACTAAGGTCTATGGTAAAGACATTATAGAAGATTATATTCTAAAAAACAGCCCTAGTATAATAGCTTTCTGGCATTTTGGATTGATTCACCTGTGTTATTATTTTAGAAAACTCCCACCAACAGTTATTATGATAAGTGGTAGTAAAGATGGTGAAATAGCAGCAAGAGTGGCAAAGAAATGGGGTCATATTCCTGTAAGAGGCTCTAAGATGAAAGGTGGCTTAAGTGCTCTTAGACAAATGAAAAAATTGATGCAACAAGGACACAATGCGGCTATTGTAGTAGATGGTTCTAGGGGACCTGCTAGAGTTGCTCAAAAGGGAGTTATTGTTCTTTCTAGAGAGACAAGTGCTCCTATATTACCTCTTGGAATTGCAGCAAGACCAGTATTGCGTTTTAATAGTTGGGATCGTATGATTCTTCCTCTGCCAGGTTCAAGATGTGTAATTGTTTGCGAAAAGCCATTTGTTGTTCCAAAAGATGTTAGAGGAAAAGAGCTTGAATCCTTTAGACTAAAGATAGAAAATAGGTTAAATAATGCCTGTAGTTTAGCTGAGCAACATTTATGGAAAGGGTAAGAAGTTTATGGGATTTCACCATATATTTTATGAATTTCATTATTTTAACTGGTTAGATTTTGTAATATTCTTTTTGATGCTTCTTAGTATTATAAAGGGATCTTTTGAGGGGTTTAGCAGGGCTGTTACAACAGTTTTGGGTGTAATATGTGGATTTTGGGCTGCTATGAACTTTGTAAGACCTCTGGCTTTACGCCTTTCTGTTTGGTTTAGTGATCCAGTATGGCCTTATGTTATAGGTTTTATACTTATATTTTTATTGGTTTATCTATCATTTGTAGTGATTGGAATTATATTTAAAGGTGCCCTTCAAATTATTAGGCTTAGTTGGGTAGATAATCTACTTGGTGCATTTGTTGGAGCACTCAAGGGTATGTTAGTTGTTGGAGTGCTTCTTTTTTTACTAACCCTTTTTCTACCTCCTAACAGTTCAGTTTTAAGAAATTCTTATCTTTATCCACGTTTTGTCCATTTTGCACGTCTCTTATCCCCTTTGGTGCCACAGGATATGAGGGGTAGATTTATGTGGAATTGGAGGCACTTTTCATATAAACAAAATATTCCGAACGCTTTTAAAGGACTTGGACCAGGTGAAGCAATATAACTAGGTATTTAAAAGTATTTTTTAGGAGATTTTTATGTTACCAAAAGACCTTGAAGGGGTAAAAAAACATATTGAGCAATATGATAGACTTATAACTCTATTTGATATGAAAATAGTTGATGTAAAAAAAGGGGAAGCCAGGGTAAATATGAAGGTTGGTCCAGATCATCTAAATGCGGCTAAACTATGTCACGGTGGAGCAATATTTTCTTTAGCAGATGTAGCGTTTGCCCTAGCTTGTAATAGTTATGGTAAGACTTCTCTTGCACTTGAAGTTTCCATCAACTATGTAAGACCTGCCAAACTAGGAGAAGAATTGACTGCTTTTGCCCGTGAGCTTCACAGGGGTTCTAAAACAGGACTTTATTTTATTGAGGTTAAGAACCAAGATAACAAACCTGTAGCTTTTTTAAAGGCTACCTCTTTTCAGATAGAGGGCTAAGAAACTAATATTACGGAGGAATATATAAGTTGGGGGAAAGAGAAGATCTAACAATAGCCCTTGCTGGGAATCCAAATGCAGGTAAGACTACAATCTTTAATCATTTAACAGGGGCAAGGCAAAAGGTTGGTAATTGGTCTGGAGTAACCGTTGAAAAAAAAGAGGGTTTTCTTACTTATAAGGGGAAGAGGATAAAAGTTGTTGATCTACCAGGCATATATTCTCTAACTGCTTATTCTATAGAAGAGATTGTAGCTAGGGATTTTATCTTAGAGGAACAGCCAAATGTTGTAGTTGATATCATAGATGCTTCAAATCTTGAGAGAAATTTATATTTAGCAATTCAGCTTATTGAACTAAATGTCCCCTTAGTTTTTGCCATGAATATGGTAGATGTTGCAAAGGCAAGAGGGATTGTTGTTGATTATGATCAACTTTCTCGTCTAATAGGAGTTCCAATCGTTGAAACAGTTGGTACTACAGGAGAAGGACTTGATGCCTTAATGGATAAGGTGCTTGAGGTAGCATCTGGTAAAGAGAGGATATCAAGAAGGATTAATATAAATTATGGCCCTGAATTAGAGGCGGAAATAAAAAAAATAAAGGCAATAATTGAAAAAGATCGTAGACTTTCAAGTTCTTATGATACTAGATGGCTTTCAATAAAGCTTCTTGAGTCTGATAAACAGGTTATTGACCGTATAAAGAGTTCAGAGTTTTCTGAGGAGATACTATCGCAGGTACAAAGGGCAATAAAAAGGCTTGAGCGTATATTTAATGATGATGTTGAGACATTAATTGCAGAGGCTCGTTATGGATTTATCTCTGGGGCTTTAAAAGAAACTATGCATGTATCTGGCATAGCCAGAAAGACCTTAAGTGATAGGATAGATCAGATACTGACAAATAGAATCCTTGGATTTCCTATATTTGTACTCTTCATGTATCTGCTATTTCAGGGGACCTTTAAACTTGGAGCATATCCAGTTTCTTGGATTGAAGATTTAGTTGAATTTTTAGGTAGGCTTGCTAGTGCTTGGATCCCGCCAGGTATCATACATGATCTAGTAGTTCAGGGGGTTATTGGTGGTGTTGGTGGTGTAATTGTATTTTTGCCCAATATCTTGCTTTTGTTTTTGGGCATAAGTATCTTAGAAGATACTGGCTATATGGCACGGGCAGCATTTATTATGGATAGGGTAATGCATACCCTCGGACTCCATGGTAAGTCTTTTATTCCTCTTTTGATGGGTTTTGGTTGTAATGTACCTGCAATAATGGCTACTCGTACACTTGAGACTAAGCGTGATAGAATCCTCACAATACTTATAAATCCTCTTATGAGTTGTTCTGCAAGGTTACCTGTTTATGTATTACTGGCAAGTGCATTCTTCCCAGGCAAAGAAGGAAATGTACTTTTTGCAATATATTTTTTAGGCATAGCTCTTGCTATTTTAATGGGCCAATTATTTAGCAGGACCCTTTTTAAAGGAGAAGCTGCACCATTTGTTTTGGAACTTCCACCCTATAGGATGCCTACTCTTACAAGTCTTGTTATACACATGTGGGATAAGACAAAGGTCTATTTACAAAAGATGGGTGGAGTGGTTCTTATCTGTTCTATAATAATTTGGTTTTTAGGTGCATTTCCAAGACATATTACATATTCACATGACTATCAAGCTCAACTTACTAAGATTAAAAAAGAAATAGAACTAGTTAAAACAAAAGAAAAGAATACAAATATAAAAAACAAAAGATTAGCACAATTACATAAACAAATAGAGATCATAGAAAAAGAGATAGAGGCAGAACACCTTAAACAAAGCTATATAGGAAGGATAGGAAGACTTATAGAGCCTATTTTAAGACCTCTTGGCTTTGATTGGCGCCTTGGAGTTAGTCTTATTACGGGTTTTGTTGCAAAAGAGGTGGTTGTAAGTACTATGGGGGTACTTTACCAAAGCTCCCAGACAGGGCTTAAATCAACCAGTCTTGTTAATGCCTTAAGACATAGTGGTTTAAACAAGGTGACAGCCTTTGGTTTTATGGCATTTGTTCTTATTTATGTGCCTTGTATAGTTACAGTTATTACAATCTGGAGAGAGACTGGTTCTGTTGGATGGACTGCATTTTGTGTGGGGTATTTGATGGTTCTTGCTTGGATTGTTGCATTTTTAATAAGGGTTATTGGTCAGATGGTATTAGGAATAGCTTAGTTATAGGGAGTTAGATTGTTTAGTATTCAAAGTGCATCTATATATTGTATTGGGATAGGAGAAGATGGGCTTTTAGGGGATAAAAAGGACCTTGTGGAATCTGCAACAGTTGTAGTATCTCCTAAGAAGTTTTTTCCTTTAATCCCTAAAGGTATTAACTGTAGTGATATACTTCCTTTAGAGAGATCTATAAGACTTTTAAAAGATTTTGATGGTCCAGGACATGCTGTTTTGTTAGCATCTGGAGATCCTCTTTTTTTTGGTATTGGAAGGAGACTCTTAAAGGAAATTGATCCTGATAGGCTTGTATTTTATCCTGCTCCTACTTGGATACAAAGTGCATGTGCAAGGCTTAAGCTTGTCTGGGAAGATATAAAGTGGGTATCTCTTCATGGACGAGATGGAGATATACTAGGAGCACTTTGTCCTTTTTTGACTCCTGGCAGCAGGATTGCCATTTTAACAGATCCTAAAAATACTCCTTCAACAATAGCAAAAGAGATATTGGATCATCCTGCATCGAGGTTTTTAAATATTAAATTTCATATAGCTCAAAATTTATCACAAGATGATGAAAGGGTAGAGACATTAGAGATATCTGAGGTAAAAAACAGAAAATTTTCTTCACTTAATGTAACTATTATAGAGATAGATTCAGTAGAAAGGATTCATGGGTTTGGTTTAGAAGAAGAGCTTTACGTTCATGATAAAGGACTTATAACAAAGGCAGAGGTTAGAGCCGTTGTTCTTTCAAAATTAAGACTGTTTTCTGGTAACATTTTGTGGGATATTGGAGCAGGTTCTGGTTCTGTAAGTATAGAGGCATGGAAGTTATATCCTTTTATAAGATGTTATGCGATAGAAAAAGATAATAAACGTTTTAATCAGTTAAAGGAAAATATCTCAAATCATTTTGCCTTTGGGTTAACACCTGTATTAGGAAGTGCTCCAGAAATACTAAGTGGGCTTTGTGATCCAGATAGGGTTTTTATTGGTGGCGGGATTACTACAAATGGGCTTTTAGATGAGGTATCGTCTAGACTTAAGAGGGGAGGGGTTTTAGTAGTTACATGTGTACTTTTAGAAAGTCTTAAATTTCTTCTTGATAAATTACCTAAGTTAGGCTTTAAGTTTAATCTTGTAGAACTTCAAGTATCTAGGTCAGAAATTTTAGGCAAGGGATTTTGTTTACGGGCACAAAATCCTATTTTTATATTTCAGGCAATAAAAGATAGGGGTTAAAATGGGCCAAGCACTCTGGTCCTTTTTATATAATGGAGTTCAAGCGTTAGCGTCTCCTCTTTCTCCTTTTTTATTTTCTTATTTCTTATTAAAGAAAAAGTATAGGAAACAGTTACCATTAAGGCTTGGTAAGATTGATAAAATAGATAATCTTAAAAGGCCTGTTATATGGATACATGCCCTTTCTTTAGGTGAAGTAAATGCTGCTTTTCCATTTATAAAAGAGGTAAGAAAAAACTGGAAAGATGCTACTCTTTTACTTACGGCAACGACTCAGACCGGACTTGATGCCCTTATAAAGAAGTCTAAAGTACTATCAGGTCCTTATCATATTACTGCTATGCCTTTTGATATTTTGTTTGTAGTTAGACGATTTTTAGATATCTACAGCCCAGATTGTTTTGTATTAGTTGAGACAGATGTGTGGCCCAATGTAATTTGGGAGTTAAAAAGAAGGGCTATACCTAGTTTCTTAGCAAGTGGGAGTATTTCTTCTGTATCTGTCTCAAGGTCTAAGTTTTTAAGGTCTTTTTTTAAAGAAGTTTATGATTCATTTAGCATAATAAGTATGCAATCAGAAGATGATAGGAAGAGACTGTCTAGTTTAGGAATAGATAGAAAAAAGTTAGTTTGTCTTGGTAACTTTAAATTTGATATACCACTTAGAGATATATCAGAGGATAAAAAGAAAGAGATTCGAGAGCGATATCACTTATCAGATAGTAAAATAGTATTTGTTGCAGGAAGTACACATAGAGGAGAAGAAGAGATTATTTTAGAGACCTTTTTAAGGTTAAAGAGTTATCTAAGGGGGATAAAGTTAATTATTGCTCCTAGAGATATAAATCGTACGCATGAGATAATTAGTCTTATAAAGGCTTTGGGGCTTAGTTATATTTTAAGAAGTCAACTTAATAAAGCTAGTGATAGTAGTGCAGAAGTCCTCTTAATTGATACCTTTGGTGAGCTTATGGATTGTTATTTGGCCTCTGATTTATCTTTTGTTGGTGGAAGTCTTGTACCTGTTGGGGGGCATAATCTTTTTGAGCCTGCTTCTTGTGGGGTAGGGGTATTATTTGGCCCTTATGTAGAAAGCTGTAAAGATATGGCAAGGCTTTTAATAGAGAGAGGCGGTGGAATAATGGTTAGTAAAGAAGATATATTTAAACATGCTTTAGAGATAATAAATAATCCCAAAAAGCTATCTTGCATGGGTAGAAATTCCAGAGAGGCTGTAGTTAGCGTAAGAGGTGCTATTAAACGACATATAGATGTCCTTAATTCTTTATTAAAAGAATATAACTAGTTAATTAGTTAATTATCATGTCTTTAGATACCCTTTTTTTAATAGGAAGGCCTTTTAGTCCTATATATGCTGCTCTTATGAGAGCTAGATATCTTTTTTATAAAAAAGGTATTTTTTCTTCTTATAGACCCCAAAGGCCTGTTATAAGTATTGGAAATCTTTCTATGGGTGGGACGGGAAAGACCCCTCATGTGATAGAGATAGCAAATTTTTTGCTTAAAAGGTCACTAAGGGTTACAGTTTTAACTAGAGGATATGGTTCAAGGGTTGGTAAGGGCCCTTTTTTTATTGATGATAAGCATAAGGATCCTTTTCTTGTTGGAGATGAGCCAGTCCTTATATATGAATCAGTAAAGGGTATAAATGTAATTGTTGGCTCAAATAGGGTAGAGGCAGCCAAGAGGGCAATGGAGTCTTTAGATGTAGATATATTTTTACTAGATGATGGCTTTCAACATTTGGCTCTAAAAAGGGATCTTGATATAGTGCTTCTTCCTTATGAGAGTCCTTTTTCAGATGGTAAAGTGTTTCCTGGTGGGTATTTAAGAGAGCCTATTTCAGCAATTAATAGGGCAAATTGTCTTATTCTTACAGATTCTTTAGATCTTTATGATCAGGATTATAGAAAGGCTGAGGTCCATGAATTATTTCCACATATTCCTGTATTCTTAAGTAAAAAGTCTGTTATAAACCTGACTAATTTAAGGGGAGATGTATTTAAATGTGATTATTTAAAGGATAAAAAGGTAGTTGGTTTTTGTGGAATTGCACATCCTGATAGTTTTAAAAATATGCTTTTAAGTCAAGAGTGTAAGATTTGCAATTTTTTAGAGTTTAAGGATCATTATCATTATAATATACAAGATATAGAAGTATTATTTGATATTTTAAATAAATCTAGTGCTCATTTTTTAGTGACTACTTTAAAAGATAGTGTAAAATTAAGAGATATTTTGAGGTTTATTGATAATAAAGAAATAATTGAGCGGTTTTTAAAGGAGTTGTTAGTATTAAACATAAAAGTAGAGATAGAGTCTGGTTTTTGGCTATTTCTAGAAAGTTTTTTAAATAATTATCTGGAGGGTTAATGGGACTTTATTCAGGTTCAATAAGTGCTGCTCGTTTTGAGGTTGCTCCAATAGAAATAGATAATAAGAAGCAGGAAGAGTTATTTGATAAAATAGTTGAGTTTTCCTTTAAAGAAGATAGCTCTAATACAAAAGAGATTACAATAGGCTGGGTTTGTGCACGCGATCCATTTTCGGAACTCTTTAGTATAACTGATATATTTTTTGGACAATATCTTATCTTGGGTTTAAGGATAGATAAAAGAAGTGTTCCTTCTGCTCTTTTAAGAAAGTTTTATATTCAAAAAGAAAGGGCAATTTTAGAAGATTCTGGTAAAAAGGCCCTTTCTAAAAAGGAGAAAAAGCTTTTAAAAGAGAGGATTTTTTACAACTTATTAAAGAAGACCTTGGCTGTTCCTAAGATATGTGAGTTTGTTTGGCACCTTGAATCCGGGCAGTTATTTTTTTTAGCTACACAGATAAAAGTTATAGAATATTTCGAGCACCTTTTTAAAAAGACATTTGGTTTTAATCCCAAACCCATGATACCGTATTATACAGCCCTATCTTTATTAGACTCAGAAGATTATAGAAGCAAATTAAACTCTATTGAACCGGAGAGATTTTTATAATGGAGGACATCAATATTTCAGATATCAATTTTGATTCACATGAGGCTACAGTTGTTGATCTTATAAGAGAAAAGGCATTTGTAGCACGAGAGTTTTTGACTTGGTTATGGGTAAAAAGCCAAAAAGAAGCAGGTACCTTTAGGATAGATGATACTGTAATATCATTAAATTTTGAAAGGGCTTTAACTCTAGAGTCTGGAGATAGTGATCAAAAGGAGATA
This sequence comes from uncultured Desulfobacterales bacterium, assembly GCA_964578585.1. Classification (GTDB taxonomy): domain Bacteria; phylum Desulfobacterota; class Dissulfuribacteria; order Dissulfuribacterales; family JAMONC01; genus JAMONC01. The sequence goes on from CAZODM010000044.1 coordinate 12,496, forward strand.
ATTTCTTTAAGGGGTCAGGATATTTCAGAAGAAGAGATAAGAGCAGCGCTTCTTTCTGGTAAAAAGATATCTTGTGCTACAATAAGGCTTTGGGTTGGAGAATTAAGGTGGCATTTTACAATAAAGACAGATACTTTTGATGTTACAGGTATAAGGCTTGATTCTAAAAGATATCAAGATGATGATACATTTTCTTTTATAGAAGAGGAATTAAATATATATAATCTTGATGCTAAGGCATTAGAAGGGGTATTTTTGCTTGAAAAGACCTTTGAGATTTTAGAATTATTATTTAATAAATTTTTGTTATTAAGAATAGACAAACAAAAATGGGCGGTAGAGAGGACCATAATAAAGGAATGGATTCATAAAAGCTGATTATAAATTGGGTAGTTAATAGGTGTTAGGGATTATGAAGTTATTAAGGATGATATTTTTTTATTTGTATATATTTTTTTTCTTTTTTTGTATAAATACCTATGCCTTAACTAGTGATTCTTGGAATGCCAGCGAACCAGAAAGCATGTATTATATCTTTAATCAGGCGACTACTACAACAGCCTCCTTGTTTAGAGAGCCTGTTACAAGTGCACCTGCCACGGTTATAGTTATTACAGCTAAAGAGATAAAAGAAAGAGGATATCAGGATTTAACTGATGTATTGGAAGACTTACCAGGTTTTGATGTACAAAATCGTATTGGCGGACAAGCTGGTGGATCTTACGTTATAGTAAGAGGGTTATGGGGGAACAACAAGTTACAGGTATTTGTTGATGGTGTACCTCTTAATCCTGCAAATGGTACACATCTTGTGTATGGACACCATATCTCTGTGCAGGGACTAAAACAAATAGAGATAATGTACGGACCGGCCTCAGCCCTTTATGGAGCAAATGCGTTTAGTGGAATTATAAATCTTATTACAAAAGATGTTCCTAAAAAGCCTTCTGCTACAGTGAAGTTAGCAGGTGGTAATAATGATACATTTTGTGGCTATTTTTTGGTAGGGGGTAAGGTTTTAAAGAGTTTTAGAATGCAGCTTTATGGACATGGGTACAGAACATCTGGATTTGACATGCGAAAGGAATACCCAGGGAATTTAGTTGATAATGGTTATGGTGTATTAACTCCAGTTTACAATCCTAACTGGCCCTATAATACCCCAGAGCAGGACTATGATTTTATCCTTCAGGCTATAAATGATGGTTGGCATTTACTTTCAACTTATAGTAGGACTAGACAGCCCAATAATATTCAGACTCCTTATTATACTGGACGAACTCAGCTTCCACGAGATAAGGTTGTAATTGATACTTTAAATATAGATACTCATAAAACAGTTAATGTTACAGACAATCTTAAACTTAGAAATGATTTTTGGTTCCAACATTATGAACTTGAACCAGATAGTGATTATGGAAGGGTTACATTTAATAATTATATTTATGAACGTTCAGATGCATACCAGTTGGATGAACGTTTTATTTATTCTTACTTAAATGGTAAATTTATATATGGATTAAATGTAAAAAGGGTGTTTGCATTTCCATATATAAATTCTCACACTCCTTTTAATCATGGAGATGTATATAATGGCTTTCCTCTAGCAAGTGTAAAATCACCTACGGGTAAAATTATTAATATTCCCTCGATTAAGTTACAAAAGTATTGGGTGTTTGGAAGTTATCTACAATTAACAGATTCTATATTAGAAAATTTGACGCTTACACTTGGAGCAAGGTATGATTATGATTCATCTACTCGTCAGGGTTCATTTAATCCAAGAGTAGGGTTAGTTTATTCTTTAGATAAAAATCAACAAATTAAATTATTATTAGGTACTGCCTATATTTCACCATCTATTTATTTTAGATATAAAGCATGGATAGGTGTTAATAATCAATATGCTCATCTTCCTTCCTATCTATTTGGTAAAAAGTTAAGGTCTGAAAAGCTTTATTCTTTAGAACTAAGCCATTCTTATGAATATAAAAACAAGTTATCTTCTCTTATTTCATTATATATTGAACAAGCTCATGATATGATAAGAGAGGCCGGGGAACAGTTAACTGGTTATACATTTTATTTTAAAGATGGTAGTGTGGTTAATAATGCTGTTGTAGAGATACCAACAAATTCAGGGATTCAGACTGATTTTGGTATTGATCTCTTAGAAAAGTATAAGTTCTTAAAAAATTGGTGTATATATTTAGGTTATTCATATCTGAACGCTAAGGTTAGATTAAATGGAAAAACCTATAATGCTCCTAAGGTTTCTAATCATAAAGTACATTTAGGTATAACTGGGACGATAAAAAAATTAATTGGAATAGATTTAAGACTTAGATGGTGGAGTGGTATTTATACAACCCCCTTTAATCCGATGTATAGAGGTAGAAAACTAAAGGGTGAGCTTATTGTTGATGCCAATATAAGATGGATTAGGTGGGATCCAAAATGGGAGATAGATTTTACAGTTAAAAATTTATTTAATACGAAGTACTTTACTTCTGGTACAGAAAGCGAAGACCCTACATATGGGACTTCTTTGCCTAAGATTCCGCAAAATCCAAGACAATGGTTTGTAGGAATATATTATCATTTTTGATAGTTAATATTTAATTTGTTGGAGATATTATTTTTAACTTTATAATAAATACTTGTAGTGTGGTGGGTTAATGACCCTCTATAGATGTCTTAAGATTATAGCTATAACTAGTATAGCATTATTGTTTATTTCTATTAAAGCGTTTGGCTTAAGGACAAATATTGTTATTGTGTCTACCCATAAATTCCATCCTTACTCTACTACAGAGAATGCAATAATACATGTTATAAATAGTAGTCTAGCTGACGTAAGAATAAAAAGATATACATTATCTAGTTGGAGAAATAGGGAAAAACAACTTATAAACAGTATAAAATTAATAAATCCTGATATTATTATTACATTAGGTACTCCAGCTTCTGTATTAATCCACAAAAGATTAAACTCTATACCTCAAGTGTTTGCTCTTGTTGTAGATCCTTGGAGAAGAGGGTTAGTAGGGAATAATGTTACAGGAATATGTCTTAAGATACCTATTACTAAACAGTTAAAAGCACTGGTTCGTATAGCTCATTCTAATTTTATTGGTATTATATGGACTAAAGGACATAAGGAACATTTTAATGAAAGAGCTATATTAAGTTTGGCTAAAGAGTTAAGAGTTAGATTAATTATTAAAACGGTAAAGAATAGTAAACAACTTCCAGAAGCATTTCAACAAGAAATTCAATATGGTATTAATGGTTTTATAATGGTTGCCGATCCCATTTTATTTAATAATCTTTTGGCTGTTAAATATATTATAACGCAAGGTATTAAATATCAAATTGCAGTAATGGGACTTTCGGCTTGTTATGTAACTCATGGTGCTCTTATAGCATTACATCCAGATTATAGCTATATAGGTGTACAAGCTGCTAGAATGGCTATTGCAAAATTAGTAGAAGCTAGTACTAAAACTAGTGGTAAAATTCCCATCCAATATCCAGATAAGTATATACTTTATATTAATTTAACTGTTGCAAAACTTTTACATATTAATATACCGACTGATATAAAAAATAAAGCAGTATTAGTAGAATAGTTTGATATGAATTTATTAAAAAGTAAAAATAAGTTATTTAATCTAAGCTTAAGTTTTAGATTAGTTTTCATGTTTTTAATACTACAGGCAATTATTATATCATCAATTAGTTATATTTATATGTCAAAGTCTTTCTCTATATTTGAGGAACAATTTACTGAACGAGGTAAGTCGTTAGCATATTATTTAGCTGATAGTATTAAGTATGCAGTACTTACTAAAGATATCTCATCTATTGAAGAAAAAATAAATGAAATTTTGCATCAACCAGATGTAGTAGGTGTTAGAGTATTAGATAATAGGGGGAATATATTATATACAAATTGTTGGACAGAGAAAGGAAATATCCAAATTTTTAAAGCACCAGTAAAAACTCAAGAAAAATTTTCTGAGGATGAAGATATCTTAAATTTCTCTGTTCCAAAAAGAATTAAAAAGAGAGGTGAAGTAGAGATTTGTATGTCTAAGGATAGACTAGATGCTCAACTTAGTAAATTACAAGATACAGTTATGTATATAGCTATAGCAGAATTTTTAGGTGCTTTGTTTATAGGTGTTATTATATTTAATAAATTGATAATAAGTAGAATTAATTACTTGACAGAAAAGGTTAAGCAAATCTCAAAAAATCCTTTAACTAATATAAAGATTACTGTAGATGGTAATGATGAAATTACTACATTGGCTAGTTGTTTTAATACTATGCAGCAGGAGTTAAAGAGATATATTGAAGAAAATATAGAAAAGACTAAGCAGTTAAAAGAGCAGGAGAAACTTGCTTTACTAGGTCGTTTTGCTAGTGAATTAAGACATGAAGTTGGAAATTCTTTAAATAATTTTACTGCAATATATAGCCGTTTAATTAAAGAAGAATTAAGTGAAAATGGTAGGGAGATATTAAACAATTTTATTTCCCAAATAGAGGAACTAAAGAGATTTAATAATGATATAAAAAATTGTTTTCAGACTCCTACTGCAGAACTACAATATATTAATTTGACAGAATTTTTAAAGGGACAAAAGACTGCTATGACTCTTTTATTGAATAATATTGATAAAAATCCTATACTTATTTGGCATGTGCCAAACAAAGAATGCATTGTGAAGGTAGAACTTAGTATGATAAGACGTGCCTTAGAAAATTTGATTAGAAATGCTATTGACGCTGTTGATTCAAAGACAGGGAGGATAGAAATAGGACTTGATTGTTTCGATGAATATGTTGAACTCTGGGTAAGAGATAATGGTTTTGGCATATCAGAAGATATAAGAGATAGAATTTTTGATCCATTTTTTACTACAAAAGATCATGGATCAGGATTAGGTTTAGGTATTGCTAAATCTCTAATAGAAGCCCATGGTGGCAAATTAATAGTAGAATCTAAGCCAGGGGATACCTGTTTTACAATAAGAATACCTAAGTAGGGTTTTAATTATAATTATTACCT
>CAZODM010000045.1:0-10380 GCA_964578585.1 uncultured Desulfobacterales bacterium
TGTGGCGATTGGGGAAAAAGAAGCAGATCTTCTCTTAAAAAACTGTAGGATTATAGACCTAAGATCCGCTGAGATATACCAAGCAGATATCGCAATCCATAAAGACAAAATAGCCGCTATTGGTAGAGGATATAGAGCTAAGGAAGAGATAGATATTAAAGGTCTTTTAGTATCACCTGGATTTATTGAAGGCCATATCCATATAGAAAGTACAATGATGTCTCCTAAACGCTTTTGTGAAGCAGTAATAAAACATGGTACTACCACAGTAATTGCTGATCCTCATGAGATAGCAAATGTTTTAGGACTCAAGGGAATAGAGTTTATGCTTAAAGACTCTAAGAACCCTTTGCTTGATATATTCTTTATGGCACCTTCTTGTGTCCCTGCTACCAATATGGAGACATCTGGGGCTAGTATTGGATTAAAAGAATTAGAAGAGTTAAGACATAATCCAAGGATCCTAGGACTTGCAGAGATGATGAACTTTCCAGGTGTCTATTTAGGACTAGATGAGGTACTTAACAAAATTAGATTGTTTGATGTTGTAGATGGACATGCCCCACTTTTATCTGGCAAAAGATTAAATGCCTATATTGCTTCAGGAATATATTCTGATCATGAATGTAGCAATTTAGAAGAGGCTAAAGAAAAGCTTAGACTTGGTATGCACATAATGATACGAGAAGGCAGCGCAGCCAAAAACTTAGATGATTTAATCGAACTTGTTAATGAGCAAAATTGGCCATTCTTTTCTCTTGTCTCCGATGATAGACATCCAACAACCATTTTAAATGATGGACATATAGATGGTCTTGTAAAAAAGGCATATAAAAAGGGGCTATCCCTTATAAATTCATTAAGAATAGCAACCCTTAATACAGCTAGATATTTTAGATTATATGATAGAGGAGAGATTGTACCAGGTAAATTAGCAGATTTAGTGGTATTGGATGAAGGACTAAATATAGCTTATGTAATAAAATCTGGAAAGATTGTAGTAAGAGATAGGCAAATCATTCCATCGCTGTCTATCAAATATAATAGGACATTAGGAGAAATAAATCTTTTATTTGATAAAAATCAGCTAAAGATTAAAAAACAAACAGGGTTAATAAAAGTAATTGTTGCACATGAAAACTCTTTAATAACAGATTCCATAAAGTTTTCTCCCCTTATAAAAGGAGATTATGTAGTAAGTAATCCTGAGCAAGATATATTAAAAATATGTGTAGTAGAAAGACATCATAAAACAGGCAATATTGGTGTTGGCTTTGTGCGAGGCTTTGGTCTTAAAAGAGGTGCCATTGCAAGCTCGGTTTCTCATGACTCTCACAATATAGTATGCGTAGGTGTGGAAGACGATGACATGGCAATGGCAATAAATCGTATAAAAGAACTAGGTGGGGGGCTTGTTGTTGTTTGCAATAAGATTTTGGCAGAAATAGCACTGCCAATTGCAGGTCTTATGTGTGATTTAGAAATAGAGGAGCTATCTAAACTTGAACAACAAATAAACGATGCTACAAGATCTTTAGGTTGTAAAATGTCAAACCCATTTATGACCCTTAGTTTTATGGCGCTACCTGTTATCCCTCACCTTAAGATTACAGATAAAGGGCTTGTAGATGTCGATAGATTTAATTTTACAAGCTTATGGGATTAAGACTTAATTTTTCGATAGATCTTTTATAGCTAAGACATCTACTTGATATGTTCCTACTAATCTTCCTTTTTCATTTATGTATGGAGTTTCACATGCTGCAATGAGTTTAGCATCTGGACTGACTGCAAGATGAAAAAATAAGGGGGCAATGGTTGGGAAATAACCTAAAAGTTTTTCTAACCCACCACCTTTTTTCTCTAAGTTAAAGACAAATATACCAAATTGTTTTGTCCTTCTTTCTGATACCATTCTACTTGCTGCACCTGCCACTGTTGCTAATATCCTAGAGTGTATATCTGATGCAAAGCCTTGGAATTTAAATGGAGCATGAAATCGCCAAAGTATCTTCCCATTGGGAGACACGGCAAATATAGTCTGGGCATTAGGATGCGGCCCTGCTGGTTGGTTTGCTTGAACTGGGAGTCCATAGGGGATAGAAGAGCTACTGGTTTGGAAAAATATTGTTCTTTTAGAATCAACTTCTACATAAGTTGCTGTTGCTGCAACAGGTATCCCCCCAATAATAATTGGGGTTGCCAGGTGTAGTATTTTAATTGGCTTGAGGGTTTTAAGATCAAAGATAAAGCCTCTTCCATCACTTGTTCCAACAACAACAAATTTATCTAAAGGATCAACAGCTACAGATTCCCATATAGATACACTATTATAATATGGCTTAAGTGGTTTCATTTTGTAGTGAGCTATCTCTTTTCCAGTTTTACCATTAAGTACATAAACTGTCCCAGGAGTATAAGGATAGTTTGCAGGAAGCTTATCTGAAGGAAGGATTGCAACAGTTGCTACATAATTACCATTTGGATCTGCATCAGCATAGTATAAAGAAAGCTCTATTGGCTTTCTCTTGGGCCATTTCCAGATGACATGACCATCAGGACTTAGCAACCAGATCATGGAAAGACGTCTCCAATAGCCTAGCTTATGATCCGGCCAAGAGTGTATCCCTAAAACTAAAATATTCCCATTTTTTAAGACCTTAAGTCTATAACAACCTGGCTCTCTGTAGATGCCATAGATGTCACCTTTTGGAGCAGGTATCCCTAGTTTTAAATCTTTTGTCATTGAAAAGCGCCATTTTATATGCCCTGTTTCAGCATTAGCTGCATATATAAACCCATCCGGACTTTGTTCACCATAATATATGGTTTGACTATCTGGAGAAAAATCTATCTTTTTTACCATTCCTTCATAGACTCTATGTTCCCACAAGATAGCTCCTGTCTTAGCATTGACTAATATTATCTTTCCAAGAAATGTACCTATAGCAAGCAGCTTTCCGTTTGGAGAAAAACGCATAAAAGCATCTGTAAAGTGGCCTGCTCTTGCATAAAAAGATACATCTCCTAATTTGATCCTGTATTTGAGCTGTAATGCTGGAGTTATGGGAATAGTGGTAGCATTTAAGTATTGGGGATGGGAGAATAATAAAAAAATAGCTAATAAAAAGAGAATCAATCTTTTCATATTAACTAGCCCTTACATATAAAATCTTACAATACCATATAGAGGTCTTAGAAAACTTAAATAAAATATCTGATTTTCATATAACCAAAATAAGATCTTTGTAGTTGCAATACTAATAGCAGTTAAAAAAAAGATAAAGATCATACACCGTTCCCATATTGGCCAAAATAAAGTTCTATATCTTGTACGAGGTGCAAGAGGATCAAATCCTCTACTTAAAAGTGCATCGGCAACTTCTCTTGATCTTCTAATTGCACCAGCAAGAACAGGTACAACTGTATATAGTTCTGATTTTATAGTGCTTATAAAACCTTTTTTAAAAGGTCTGTACCCCTTAAGGCGCATCGATGCCCTTACATTTTCAAACTCTTCAGCAAAGATGGGCAAAAATCTTACGGCTACAATTGCCAAAAAAGAGATTGCATAAGGAATATGTAAAGATGTAAGTCCTAAAAATAGATCATCTGAAGATGTTGACATACAAAGAGCTACCCCTGCAAATAGACATGCTGCAAAACGTAGAGACTGTATTAGACCATAGAATAATCCTTGTACATATATATAAAGCCCACCTAAATGGATATGGCCTATATTAAAAGGTGGAATAATGACAAATAATATTGTTCTAGGAAAGGCTTGATAAAAAATCCCCTGGCTTATTATGACTCCCCAACAAGTAAGTAAGACAAATAACAGGATCATTTTAAGCTGTTTTATGGGAGGTTTTGTAATAACTAAGGCTAAAAGACTCAAGCATACAAGAATTGTTAAAGTTATTGGGTGATCAAACGATATTGCTAAAAGTGAAATTGAAAAGGTAGCAATTAATTTTGTCCTGGGATCAAACAGTTGTTCTTTCATAACTTTATATAAAATGTACAATTTTAGGTTAAATCTTATTTGAAAATACTATTTATCTTAATCTCTTAACAGATATTTCTTTTGTGCCGACAAGTCAATCAGATTCTACAAACAAGAGTAAAAAGACAATAAGGAGGGAAAAATGCATTTTAAAAGCATTAAAGCAAAGATTGGTATAGCCTTATGGGGGCTATTTATCGTTAATATTTTTACAATTTGTGCTACATTTTATGCCTTATCTAAACAACAAAGTATCGGAGAAATTATAAATATTTCTGGAAGGCAAAGAATGCTTTCTCAGAGGGTTACAAAACAGTTATTAAACTATGTAAGTACAGGAAATCCTATATATCTTCAAAAGATAGAAGAGACAGCTCAGCAATTCTCTCAGGCATTAAACGTATTAAAGAATGGTAATAAATTGATAGAAAGAGTTACAAATCCAGAGGCTGTTTCAGCTCTAAATAAACTGATTGCATTATGGGATCCCTTTAACAAGCATCTAAATGAGATTTTAGAGATAAAAGATATAAATAACCCTCGCGTAAAAGAGGCTATAGATTATATCCGTCAATATAATGATAAAATCTTAAAACAGGCAAATATTTTAACTAATATTTATGCTCAAATTAGCACATCTTATATTAAACATCTTAAATTCTTCCAACTTATCATGTTAGCAGTAGGTATATTATTTATGGGATTAGGTACTTGGATTGTAAGTAAAAAGGTCATTAATCCTATTTTAGATATTATACCTACAGTAAAATTAATATCTAAAGGTGAATTAACTCAACGCATAAATATAAAAGCTGACGCAGAACTAAAAGAACTTATAGATGCTATAAATAATATGGTAGATAATCTTGTTGGTTTAGTAAAACATATTAAAACAAATGCAAATGATGTGGCTGAAGCATCATATAGTCTAAAAGATATTGGTGAAGAAGTTGCCAAAACAGCAGATATTATGGAAAGTACAGTAACTGAAGTAGCTGAAGTGGCTGAAATAGTAAATGATAATATTCAACAGGTATCAATGGCTACTCAAGATCTACAGACTGCTGCAGATGAAATAGCTAAAAGTGTTGCAGAAACAGCAAGAATTACAAATGATGCCCAATCTAAAGCCCAAGTAACTAATGAGGTAATTAAACGACTTGGTGAAAGTTCAGATAAAATTGGCAATATTATGAAGGTCATTACTACAATTGCAGAACAAACTAATCTATTAGCACTAAATGCAACTATAGAAGCAGCAAGAGCTGGTGAAGCTGGAAAAGGTTTTGCAGTAGTTGCTAATGAAGTAAAAGAATTGGCTAAACAAACCGCAGAAGCAGCAACAGAAATTACTAATATGATACAAACAATACAAGGTGATACTAAAGAAGCAGTGGACTCTGTTGAAGAGATTACTGCTATAGTGGCTAATATAAATGATCTTGCAAATACAATTGCAAGTGCAGCAGAAGAGCAGACCGCAACTGTATCTGAAATCACAAACAATATTACAGATGCAGCTACTAAAGTAGAGGAAGTCAAAGAAAAATCTAATGCTACAAGATCAAAGGCTGAACAAACAGTTACTATAGCAGCTAAAAATCTTGAGGCATCTAATAGCCTATCTAAGCTTTCAGAAAGACTTTTAGAGTTGGTTAGAGCCTATAGAACATAAATAGAAACTATAGATAGGCCAAAAAGGGCCATGGACTTACCCCAAACTCTGTTTTTCAGAAATGTTGGGTAAGCAACTGGCCCTTTTTATTTTGTATTTTACCTTGTTTTTAAAAAGAAAGTACGCTATCGTCTAATACATAAGAAATTACTACTGGAGGACTAAATACAATGGATTTAGGAGATCTAAAAGTACAAGAAGTTATGAGTCGTTCGGTCTTTACTGTTCCTCTAGATGCGAAGCTGGATGATATCTTAAATGAAATGCTCACAAATAATATAAGTGCTGTAATAGTAGTAGCTCCCAACGGAGAATTTATGGGTGTAGTAAGCCGATCAGATATCATTAAAGCTCTTTCTAAGCACAGAGAAAATGTATTTAATATAACCGCTGAAGATATTATGTCTGCAAAACCTATTAGAGTAGATGGAGATACTCCTCTTAAAGAGGCTGCCGCAATCATGACCAAAAACAAAGTTCACAGGGTACTTGTGTTAACTTCTCATCTTGGCAAATTAATACCCGTAGGAGTCTTATCAGCCATTGATATTGTAAAACAAATCAAGTTTTGACAAAAAATTTTTGAGAATATCTTCTTTTATACCAATAAACTCAAAATACAAAATTGCTTTATCTGGTGTATAGGCAATATGTCTTATAGAAGAAAAATAATCATTAGAACATAACTTAGTAGATAAAAATTTAGGGATTGTCTTCTTATAAAATAAGATAAAAGCTTTATTATTAAGCTGGATATCTCTTGTCCTAAATTCGTTGAGTTTGTTATTAATATATGAGCTATAACCTTTTTCTATCAAATGAAATTCATTTAAAAGCCCTTTATTAGAAATAGAAGCTTTATCTTTTAGATAAAATAAGAGCCTTAAGTTGTCTCTTCTACCTAATAAAAGTGCAAAGGGCCAATAAAGAAGACTATGTCTTGGAAATAGTCTAAGAATTGCCTCCACTTTTTTAAATCCATCTACTAAATATCTGGCAGAAAAACCTAATACTCCTCCAAGCCATGTATATTGGGCATCTTTTGCTCCTAAGCCATCTTCAAGTATCTTCGATATTTTTCTACTAAGAGAGATATTCTTTTTTATACCCCATTGATAAATAATTATTAAAACTATAGAAAGCAGAACTAAAAACCAAAATATTCTAGAATTTAAATACATCTTTTGTCCACTCAGAGGCTATTTTTATAAGTTCTTCTTTTTCTATTGGATCTTTAAGCAGAGGAATTTCTTTGAAATTACTAAATAAACCATCTCTTTTAAACCTAAAATTTTTAGATCTTTTATTTAACAAAACAAGTTTTATTTCTATATCTAAACCTCTTAAAGATTTTGATATTCTTTTACCCTCTTTAACAGAGAGCTCATCTGGATTTATAACCAATAGATAATGAGTAGATTCTTTATTTAAAAATATTTTTGCAAAAAAATCCATGTGTTTTTGCTGAACTATTAGTTCATTTAGCACCTTATCATCATCTTTATTAAGAGCAATTTGATTATCAAAATACTCTTTACCTTTTATATGGGCCACCATATTCCTTCTATCAAGTATCTTTTGCCTCCAAAAACTTAGCTGTTCCAACCATCTTTGAGTCACAAAAGGAAGCCCTAAAATCCTTAGAGTTAAAGCTGTTGGTGGAGTATCTATTACAATAAAATCCTTATCTGAATGAAGGCTTAAGATATCTTTAAGTGCATAAAGGCAGGCAAATTCCTCCATCCCTGGAGTAAGTTTTATAATATTAAACATCTTATCTAGGTTGAATATGTTTAGATAACTATATGTTTGATATGTCTTATCTTTAATATCTTTTAGATATTTTTTTAAATATATATCTAAATCAACCTCTTCCACCCATAGGTTTTTAACAACTTCTTTTATCCCTTTAAATGGTTTTGTTTTTAGGATATCACATAGATTATGAGCAGGGTCTATAGAGGCCAAAAAGACCTTAAATCCCTTTTTACTTAAATAAAGAGAAAGGCTTACAGAAAGGGTGGATTTGCCTACTCCACCCTTTCCTAAAAAGAAGAATATATCCTTCATAGATCAACCAAATCTGACCATTGTGCAAGTTTATCATCTAGGTTTTTACTCTTTTTTAACATGATCTCTATTTCTGGTCCTAAATATGGTAAAAGACTAAGTCCTATAAAAGGAGGCGGAGCACAGATGCCTGTAAGACTAGAGAGCACTATTAAGCAAAAACCATTTTCCATCTCTAAGAGCTCTCTTTCTATGTGTTCAATGCTTGCCTGTTTAAATCCTTGAGCAAAAAGAGAAAGCCCTTTTTTTATATCTGTTAAGAGTTTTTTCATAAGAATCTAAACCTTTTCCTTTTCTTTTGATGAAAAGAAATCAACAATCAGTAAGATATTTAAAAGCAACATAATTACTATCATAATGCCAATAGCATAGGCCTGTGCAGGGCTTTTGTGCATAAAAACAGGTACTGCCGCATATAAAAACCATATCATTGCAAAGGTTACAGTAATCCACAAAAAGAGAGCTGGGATAAGACAAAACATACCCTTTTGTCTTTGCACTCTTATTACCCATGCTGCTACAGTAATAAGAGCAATTGATGCAAGCATCTGATTTGCACCACCAAACGCAGGCCATATTATGGACCATGCACCACTCCAAGCCAACCCAATTCCTATTGCAGCAGGTATAATAGATGCGATCCACCTGTTTGTTAAAAATGAAAATATAGAAGGAGCCTTGTCTTTAAGAGGTTCACATATCTCTGTAAGGGTGTAACGAGCAAGCCTATTTGTTGTATCAAGTGTAGTCATAGCAAAGCTTGCTACCCACATAGCAGCCAATATGGTGATAAATTCCTTAGGCAAGTGAAGAATTTTATGAACAGCTAGCCCATAGGCCTTTGCAAATACACCAACTGGTCCACCACTTGCACCTATTGCCTTTTTATAGTGCATAGCAAACAAAACAGCATCTCCTTTAAGAGAAGCTGCTACATGGGGAGAAAATATTGCAAAACCATAGGCACCAACCACTGCGACAACTAGTGTGGACAAAAAACCTTCTGTAAGCATAGAACCATAACCAATAAATAACCCTTCTATTTCTTTAGAAAGCTGTTTTGAAGTTGTACCTGATGCAACAAGAGAGTGGAAGCCTGAAAGTGATCCACATGCAATAATAAGAGGAATAACAGGCCAAAATGGAGTTGGTTTCCCAGCAATAAGTGGTGGACTAAAACAAGTAAGCGCTGGAAATTGCATTTTCCCAAATGAGAGTGCAACCGCAATGCCACCTAAAACTAAGCCACCAACAAGTAGCCAGGCATTTAAGTAGTCCCTAGGTTGCAACAGTACATGAACAGGTATGGATGCTGCAACAATGATGTATATAAAGAAGACAATCATCCATATCTGGTAGTTTGCCTTAACAGGGATTTGTGTTCCAAGCCATATAGCACCAATAAGCATTAATATACCAATTATTGTGGCAAGGCCAAAGTTCATTCTTACTCTATAAAGTAGTACTCCAAGTATTAAGGCTGCAACAATCTTTAAAAGATATGCTGAAGGGACTTGAGGTTTTGCAACAAATATCTTTCCTAAAACAGCGCCAAAAGCAGCTACAACTAGGATCAACACAAAAAAGATAAACCAAGAGAATATATAACCTGTGCGTCTCTTTATAACACGTCCTGCAATCCATTGAACCGAGTGTCCGTCGTATCGGACAGAACTCATAAGTGATAGATAGTCATGCACAGCTCCGATAAATATATTCCCCAGCCATATCCATAAAAGCGCAGGCAACCAGCCCCAAGCAAGCGCTATTACAGGACCAACTATAGGAGCTGCACCTGCAATTGATGCAAAGTGGTGACCAAAAAGCACGTATTTATTGGCTGGGACAAAATCTACATCATCTCTAAGTCTTGTAGCTGGAGTTGGAGTATCTGTTGCTCTAACAACTCTATTTTGTAAAAATCTTCCATAGAGCCAATAACAAAGCACATAGAGTATTAAACCACCTATTACTATAAGATTGGCAGACACTAAAGATCCCTCCTCACTAAAATAAAACATTTAATAATACCGATAAAAATTGTTTATCTATTTACCCCGAAACTTACAAAGAGTAAAGCCAGTACCTATTTGTTTGACATTTTGGCATTTAAAGTGTTTAATTTTGCAAGAGTTATTGCAACTAAATTAATTGATTATGTGGAGAGTTTACCCCTATGGCAAGACAAAAAAAGGGTTCAGATTTAGTACGGTTTGGTATTTCTATCCCAGCAGATCTCATTCAAGCCTTTGATAAATATATTGCAGAAAGAGAATACAAAAATCGTTCAGAGGCTATAAGAGATCTTATACGAGAAAAGCTGGTTGAAAAGGAATGGGATCGAGAAGTTCAAGATCAAATTGTAATAGGCACCATCACTTATGTTTATGACCATCACAAAAGAGAACTTGTAGATGAAATTATTCAAATCCAACATGATTTTCCAGAAGAGGTAATTGTTACCCAGCATGTTCATCTGGATCATCATAACTGTCTTGAGGTGGCAATTGTAAGAGGGCAAGCACAGAATTTAAGGCGACTATCTTATAAACTTCAAGCACTTAAAGGTATTAAACACTGTAAGCTTACAATGACAACAACAGGTGCCTCTCTTAGTTAATTTATA
>CAZODM010000045.1:10480-17317 GCA_964578585.1 uncultured Desulfobacterales bacterium
ATTTATTCTACTTCTTAGGAGTGTTACGCCATGCCAGAGCAAGGTGATCTTTTTGAGTCTCAAAATGCTAGAGACATTACAGAAGAATTAAGACGTTCATATTTAGACTATGCAATGAGCGTTATAGTAGGGCGTGCTCTTCCTGATGTGCGAGATGGGCTTAAACCTGTACACAGGAGAGTACTTTATGCAATGTATGAGTTAAAAAATGACTATAACAAGCCCTACAAAAAGTCTGCTCGTATTGTTGGTGATGTTATCGGTAAATACCATCCTCATGGAGACGCTGCTGTATACGATACAATTGTACGTATGGCACAAGATTTTGCCATGCGCTATCCACTTATAGATGGACAGGGTAACTTTGGTTCTATAGATGGAGACTCTCCTGCTGCAATGAGATATACAGAAGTAAGGCTTACTAAGCTTGCTCATGAACTAATGGCAGATATAGAAAAAGAGACAGTAGACTTTGTCCCCAATTATGATAATTCTCTAAAAGAACCCATTGTGCTTCCAACAAAGGTGCCCAATTTGATCATAAATGGTTCATCCGGCATTGCTGTTGGTATGGCAACCAATATACCTCCTCACAATCTTTGTGAAGTAGTTGATGCCTTAGTTGCCCTAATTCACAATCCTGAAATAGAAATAGCTGATTTGATGAAATATATCCCAGGCCCAGACTTTCCAACTGGTGCATATATCTGTGGAGAAAAGGGGATAAAAAAGGCTTATGAAACAGGAAGAGGCATTATCAGGATGCGGGCTAGGGCTACAATAGAAAGACAAGCCAAATCAAAGGCACAGATTATTATTACAGAGATTCCATATCAGGTTAACAAGGCAAAGCTTGTAGAACATATCGCCCTTTTAGTAAGGCAGAAAAAGGTTGAGGGAATAAGTGAAGTAAGAGATGAATCTGACAGAGAAGGGCTAAGGGTTGTTATTGATCTAAAAAAGGATTCATTAGCAGAGGTGGTATTAAACTATCTTTATAAACACACCCAACTTGAAACTACTTTTGGAATAATCTTTCTTGCTATTGTACATGGGAAACCAGAACTTTTAAATCTTAAATCTCTTTTGCTTCACTTTTTAGAACATAGAAAGGTTGTTGTAATAAGAAGAACTACCTACGACCTCAAAAAGGCAGAGGAAAGGGCCCACATATTAGAAGGATTAAAAATAGCATTAGATAATCTTGATGAGATTGTAGCCCTTATTAGAGCATCTAAAAGCCCCAAAGAGGCAAAAGAGGCTTTGATAGAACGCTTTTCTCTATCTGCTATACAGGCACAAGCTATATTAGATATGAAATTACAAAGGCTTACTGGACTTGAAAGAGAAAAGATAATTCAAGACTATGAACAAGTCTTAAAAGATATAAAACACTATAAGGAAATACTTTCTAGTGAAGCCCTTGTCTACAAGATTATTGAAGAAGAACTTTTAGCCCTTAAAAAGGAATTTGGTGATGAAAGACGAACTCAAATAATAGGTGAGCCTAAAGAAATAAGGGTTGAAGATCTTATTGTAGAGGAAGATATGGTTGTAACCTTATCTCATAAAGGTTACATAAAAAGAAATCCCTTATCCTTGTATAGAAGCCAACGTCGAGGTGGTAAAGGAGTTGCTGGCTTAGATTCAAAGATAGAAGACTTTATAGCAAAACTCTTTGTTGCTTCTACTCATGATTATGTCCTTTGTTTTAGTAATAGGGGGAAACTATACTGGTTAAAGGTGCATGAAATTCCTCAGGCAAGTAGAACAAGTAGAGGGAAGGCCCTTGTAAATCTTTTACCTCTTGATAGAGAAAATGGAGAAAGGATTGCTGCAATAATACCTGTAAGGGATTTTAATTCAGGACGCTATGTCTTGATGGCTACAAAAAATGGACTTATAAAAAAGACAGAACTTAAAGCATTTGCACACCCAAGACCTTCAGGGATTATAGCAGCACAGGTACAACTAGACGATGAACTAATTGCTGCAACTATTACTCAAGGGGATGTAGATATATTTTTAGCTACACGAAATGGCTATTCTATAAGATTTCATGAGACAGAAGTAAGACCTATGGGTAGAACTGCAATGGGCGTAAGAGGTATAAGATTAGATGAAAAGAACGGAGATAGAGTGGTTTCTATGGAAGCACTTTATGAGCAAGAAGGTACTATACTTACTGTTACAGAAAATGGCTATGGAAAACGTACTAGCATAGATGAATATAGAGTGCAGGGTAGAGGTGGCAAAGGAGTTATAAATATAAAAGTTACAGAAAAAGTAGGGAAGGTGGTAGGTTCCCTTCTTGTTTCAGATACAGATGAAGTTATGCTTGTTGGTTCAAGTGGTAATATAATTAGGACAGGGGTAAAAGATGTTAGAGTAATAGGTCGCTCTACTCAAGGGGTAAAGCTTATACAACTTGCACCAGGAGAGCATGTAGTTGCAATAGCAAAACTTGCAGAACATGAAGACTAATATCTTTAAGTGCCATGGTTAATGAAATGACACCTAGCAAGGTATGTGTACTAGGAGCTGGCAGTTGGGGGACGGCCCTTAGTGTCCTTCTTGCAAGTAAAGGGATAAAAGTAAATCTTTGGGCAAGAAGGGAAGAACATGCAACACAGTTAAACTCTACCAGAGAAAATGCTAAATATTTACCAGGAATAAAACTATCTAAAAATATAGCTTGTACTCATAAATTATCAGAAGCCTTAAGTGGGTGTGAAGTTATATTATTTGTAGTTCCATCTCATGGACTAAGAGAAGTAACAAAAAAGGTTTCTAAGATTATAGAAAATGGTCAAGAACCACTGCCATTAGCAATTGTTTCCGCAGTAAAAGGGATTGAACAAGATACTCTATTTACAATGATAGATGTCTTTCAACAAGAGCTTCCTGCTGAATTAAGCGGTAAATTAGCAGTACTTTCTGGACCAAGTTTTGCTGAGGAAGTAGCCCAAAAAGTACCAACTGCTGTAACTGTTGCTTCAACTAAGGCTTCTGTGGCGACAATGTTACAGAGTCTATTTGCAACCCATTATTTTCGAGTATACACAAGTAGTGATGTTGTTGGCGTACAACTTGGAGGAGCTATTAAAAACGTTATGGCAATAGCAGTAGGAATCTCTGATGGGCTAGGTTTTGGCACCAATACTAGAGCTGCTCTTATTACAAGAGGCCTAGCAGAACTTACCCGCTTAGCGGTCAGGATGGGGGCAAATCCTTTAACACTTGCGGGACTTGCTGGTTTAGGGGATTTAGTACTTACTTGTACAGGAGATCTTAGTAGGAATAGACATGTAGGGCTTGAGTTAGGAAAAGGTAAAAAACTTCCTCAAATACTTTCTGAGATGAACATGGTAGCAGAAGGTGTAAAGACTACAAAGGCAGTATGGCAACTTGCTCAAAAATACGAAGTTGAAATGCCTATTACAGAGCATGTATATGCTGTTCTCTATAGAGATTTAGATCCTAGGGATGCTGTAAAACATCTTCTTATTAGACCACCACGGCCAGAAGTAGACTTTTTATAAATAAAACTTATAATAAAATTAGTACGTTGTAATAACAAAATTAAAAGGAGAACCCATATAATGAACACAAAAGATATAAAAAAGATCTTGGTCCCTGTAACATTAGGGGAAAATTCCAAAAGACTTTTGGCATTTGCCATAGAATTTGCAGAAGCATTTGATGCCCGTATAAAAGTTATTCATGTAGTCCATGATTTTGCTGACTATACACTTTTGCCATTTCCATTGGATGCTCTATCAGAGCTGAAAAATTCATTTATAGAAGAGGCTCAACAAAGGCTTGATGAGATGTTAGATGATATAGTTAAAGATAAAAAATCTGATAATGTAGAAACACAGGTATTAATAGGCGATGCTGTTATTGAAATACTTGAATGTTCTAAAAAATATGAGCCAGATCTTATTATAATGGGTAGTAAAACTCATAAAGGTTTTGAAAAATTAATATATGGAAGCGTAGCTCAAGGGGTATTTTCTAAATCTAGTGTGCCAGTATTGTTAGTAAATCCTGAGGGGAAAATCCCTGTATCTTAAATAAGGCTTGGAGTTAATGTATCAAGATAGATTCTACAGAAGATCTATGTGCCGCACAGGACTGGTTAGTTTTTGTGTGCGGCACATGCAAACAGATCTTTTTATTCAAGCCAAAAGAGACATATCAGACAGGGTGTCATCATGGATTATTGAATCTAGGCTTGCGATTGAATCCTACGCAAAAGTTCATCCAAAGTTTTTAGATTCTTATGTGCCTCTTCCTAAAGATGACTTTGCTCCTTCTCCTGTAAAAGAGATGCTTAATGCTGCAATTTTAACAGGTGTTGGGCCTATGGCTTCTGTTGCAGGTGCAATATCTGAATATGTTGGTATACGCTGTAGAAATGAAACAGATGGAGAAGTGCTTGTTGAAAATGGTGGAGATTTATTTCTGTGGACAGATGCTCCTGTTACAGTATCTCTTTTTGCAGGAACATCTCCCTTATCTGGTAAGATAGGGATAAAGCTTTATGAACATGATATGCCTGTAGGGGTTTGTACATCTTCTGGAACAATAGGACATTCTAAAAGCTTGGGTAAAGCAGATGCTGTCACTGTTATTTCCAAAGATTGTGCACTTGCTGATGCAGCAGCAACTGCAGGCGGTAATCTAGTAAAAAATGCAAAAGATATTTATATAGCCCTTGATTTCTTAAAAAATATAGAAGGTATAATAGGAGCTGTTATTGTGTTTAAAGATAAACTAGGTGCTTGGGGTAAAATAGAATTAGTACCAGTTTGAAGCTCCTAAAAGATTTGACCGAAATATTTTTTATCGTATACTTATTTTAAGAACTAGTCTCTTTAAGGTGGGAAAAATAAAAAGTAATTGATCTAATTAAAATAGATTAAATAAATTATTTTTAATTTATAATTTTTTTAAAGGTTTTTTACAAAAATGTTAAAAGAACTTCAAGTTCCCAATCTGTTAGAAAATTGGTTTCATTTAGCCCCAGATCCTATCATTATTTTAGATCCAACAGGAACAATTATAGAGTGTAGTGAAAGTGCTCAGAGTATTTATGGGTATAGTAGAAAAGAATTAATAGGAATGCCAATGATGGAGCTTTTAAATGAAAGCTCTGTTTCTACTTTTAAAGAAAAATTCCCTAAAATTAAGGCTCTTATCCCTCAGGAAGCAGAGGTTAAGATTAATAAAAAAGATGGCACACTAATGGATGTATGGTGTAAAGGGGTTCCTTTAACAGATGATTATAATAATTTTATTGGAGCCTTAGTTTTTCATAGAGAAATAAGTCAAATTAAAGAATTAGAGAGAAAACTACAAACCAAAACTATTCAGCTTGAAACTGTATTAGCTAATATTAATGATGGAGTAGTCTATTTAGATAAAGACGATCAGATTGTGTTTGCAAATAAAAGAGGGGGACAGTTTTATGGTTTCTCTCCAGAAAAGATTGTTGGCAGACACATTTTAAGCCTACATCCTCAAAAATATCAATTAAAAGTAAAAGAATTAATTAATCAAGTTAAATTTAAAACAAAACATTTAAGAGCTATTCGACATATTAAAACTAAAGATGTTTTATTTGAATTAAAAAGATTGGAAACAAATGGTAGTTATAATGGGCTTATAGCGATTATCAAAGATATTACAGATGAACTTAAGTACTTAAAAGAAAAGGAAAAAGTATTATCTAAATTATACCAGATTCAGAAATTAGATGTTATAAGACATTTGGCTGGGGGGATAGCACACGATATTAATAATTTATTAAGTTCGATACAAGGTAATATAGAACTTTTTTTAATCAAAGAAGCAAATAACTCAAATCTAGAATATCTTAATAATGCATTAGATACAATAAAGTTAATTACTGAACTAACTAGACAACTAATTTTGTTTAGTAAACAAAAATATGAAAATAGAGAGTTAGTAAATATAAATGAATTATTGAAAAAATTGGAAAATACATTAAAAGCTACTTTAACTAATAATATCAAGCTAGAATTAGATTTAGCTAAAGATTTATATACTATTGAAGCCAATAGTAATGCTATAAAACAATGTATACTCAATTTAATATTAAATGCTAAAGATGCTATTAAAGATAAAGGTATTATTAAAATTACAACTCATAATACATACTTTTCTGAATATAAACTTGATCTAAATCTAAATAGAGTTAAGGGAGATTTTGTATGTTTAACAGTGGAAGATACAGGTAATGGCATCCCAAGTGATATTAAAGAGCATATATTTGAACCATTTTTTACAACAAAAACTAAAATAGGTACAGGATTAGGATTATCTGTTGTATATGGTATTGTAAAGCAATATAAAGGGTTAATAGAATTTTCATCAGAGATAGATAATGGATCCAAATTTAGTCTGTTTTTCCCTGCGGTCACAACCAAAGGATCTAATAGGAATGATGATATTGCTACAGAATTACTACAAGGAAATGGAGAAAATATATTAATCATAGAAGATGAAGAGCCCATTGCTAGATTTTTAGATACTGTTTTAACAGAACATAATTATAATGTAACATGTGTAAGTACAGGTGAAGAGGCCTTGAAGTTATTTATAAATCATAAAGATATTTTTGATCTGCTATTAGTGGATTTAATATTACCCGATATCTCAGGGATAGAATTGGTAGATCATATTTTAACAATCAGGTCTAATATAAAAGTAATTTTTACAAGTGGTTATCATTTACCTAAAGAAGAACCTACCTCTTTGATATATAAGAAGGAGTTTGAGTTTCTCGCAAAACCTTATCCTATAGTTAGT
>CAZODM010000046.1:0-17032 GCA_964578585.1 uncultured Desulfobacterales bacterium
GGGGGCTTGACCATGCCCCCTTTATTTTTTAAAACCCACTTGCCAACTTTGGCAGTGGGTTTTTTTGTGTAAGGAGGAAGATATTTTGTTATGGGGAAAGAAATATGCCCTGGTTTAGTTATAAGTGCATTTAAGGGCGGATCAGGGAAAACAATTTTATCATTGGGGCTTACAGCTACTTTAGCAAAAAAAGGGATAAAAATTGCTCCATTTAAAAAAGGTCCAGATTATATAGATGCAAAGTGGTTGGGGTTTGCCTCTGGTACAGATTGTTATAACCTTGATCCATATCTAATGGATAAAAAGATTATCTGTGCATCTTACTTAGCTCATATTAAAGGAGCAGATATTGCTATAGTTGAAGGTAATAGAGGACTTTATGATGGAGTAGATGAATTAGGGAGTTGTTCTACTGCAGAACTTGCTAAGTTACTAAAACTACCTGTCATCTTAGTAATTGATTGTACTAAGATTACAAGAACTGTGGCAGCTTTAGTCCTTGGATGTAAATTGTTTGATCCAGATGTGAAGATATGTGGTTGTGTTTTAAATCAAGTTGCAAGACTTAGACATGAATCAATAGTTACAAAAACAGTAGAAAGGTATACAGATATAAAAGTCTTAGGTGCTTTACCTAGATTAAAACAAGATCCTCTTCCAATGAGACACTTAGGAGTATTACCTTGTGAGGAGCATCCAAAGGCAAAAGAGGTGTTAGATGTCATTTCTACCTTGGTTTCTGAGCATACAGATATTGATGCACTTATAAATTCAGCCTCAATAGATCCAAAGTTGACATGGCCTTTAGATAAGCCATCTCTCTATCCAGTTGCACAAGATGGGTACTTAAAAAGGGTAAAGATTGGCGTATTTCGTGATGCAGCTTTTCAGTTTTATTATCCTGAGAATTTTGAAGCTCTAAAAGCTCAAGGGGCAGAGCTTTATTTTTTAAATGCTCTTAATGTAGATGATATTTCATTTTTAGATGCATTATACATTGGGGGTGGATTTCCTGAAACCCAGGCTGATCGTCTTATTGAAAGACAAAAGCTTTTTGATGCAATAAAGAAATTTGCAGATAAAGGACGTCCAATATATGCAGAATGTGGTGGATTGATGTTTTTAGGTAAAAAGATATCATTTAAAGGGATAGACTATGATATGGTAGGGATTTTCCCTTGGACATTTTCTGTAGGTAGAAAGCCCCAAGGACATGGATATACTATTTTAGAAGTAGAAAGGGATAGTGGATTTTATAAAAAAGGTGATATTATAAGAGGACATGAATTTCATTATTCAAAGCCTATAGATTTAGAAGAACAGGAATCAAAAGATATTGTATTTACATGTAAAGTAAAGCGTGGTCATGGTTTTAATGGCAAGTTAGAAGGAGCATTATATAAAAATGTCTTTGCTACATATACCCATATTCATGCGTTATCAAAACCATGTTGGGCTAAGAGATTTGTAGAGCTTGCATTTAGGATAAGAGAAAATCTTTTAAATCTTTAATAGAAATGAAAGAAGTTGTAGAGTATTATTTATCTGGTTTAAATAAAAATTTTTCTGGATAATTGCTATGAATGAACAAGGTTTTAGAGACCCTAAAAAACCTCTTCCCCCTAAGGGGGCAAGGATCCATCTTTTAGGTATTTGTGGTACAGGCATGTGCGCTCTAGCAGGTATACTTAAACAAATGGGGTTTAATGTTACCGGATCAGATGAACATCTTTATCCTCCAATGTCTGATCTTTTAAAGCAGTTAAATATTAAGGTGTTTAAAGGTTATACCCCTTCTAATCTTGATGATCCCGAGCCCATTTTAGCTATTATTGGTAATGTGATAAGAAAAGATAATCCAGAGGCACAAGCTGTATTTAAAAGAGAAATACCTTATATGTCTTTTCCTCAAGCAATATCTCATTTTTGTCTTGAGACACGAGTTCCACTAGTTGTTGCGGGCACTCATGGCAAGACTACTACTACCAGTATGCTTGTTTCTATATTGAGGGCAGATAGTTGGCGTCCTGGATTTATGGCAGGGGGCCTTTTAAAATTAACAGGAACAGGATTTGACTTTGGAGAACCGCCTTGGTTTGTAATAGAAGGTGATGAATATGATTCAGCCTTTTTTGATAAGCGTCCTAAATTTATGCACTATAAGCCAGAGGCAGTAATTCTTACAAGTCTTGAGTTTGATCATGCAGATATATATAAAGATATGTCCAGCCTTGTGGATGCTTTTCAAAAGTTAATACGGCAAATTCCATCTACAGGACTTTTGGCTGCTTGTATTGATTGGCCTGGCGTATGTGAGGTTATAAAGGCTGCACCTTGTTGGGTTATGACATATGGAACAAGGCCTGATGCTCAATGGCGTTTTGAAGATTTAAGAACAAACAAGGATGGTACTAGTTTTACAGTTTACTATTTGAATAAGGTTTGGGGAGAAGTAAAAATCCCGCTTATCGGTGAGCATAATGCAGTAAATGCTCTTGGGGTAATAGCTCTTTCTCATTGGTTAGGCGTTATGCCTGATGCAGTATTAGAGGGGCTTGCTAATTGTCATGGAGTAAAGAGACGCCAAGAACTCCTTGGTGAAGTAAATGGTATTACTATAATAGATGATTTTGCGCATCATCCAACAGCAGTAAGAGAAACACTTAAGGCTATTCGTTCTTCTTATAGGCCAAAGAGACTTGTAGCTGCGTTTGAACCAAGGACAAATACAAGTAGAAGGTCAATTTTTCAAAATGCTTATGTAGATGCCCTTTCTAATGCAGATATTGTTTTTGTAAGAGAAGTTCCAAATCCTGAGAAGGCTCCTGAGGGGGATCGATTTTCTTCTCCAAAGTTAGTTGAAGACCTAAAGGGCAAAGGGATTGAGGCATATCTTGGTAATGATGGAAGAGAATTGTGTGACTTAATAGTTGAAAAAGCCTTACCAGGAGACGTGATTGTTATACTTTCTAATGGTCCTTTTGAAGGCCTTAGTGATTGTATTTTAAAAAGATTGAAAGAAAAATAAGATACTTAAAACACAAAAATTTTTTAAAGAGGCATATAGTAGGTGTCTTTTAGAGTTATAAAAAGTTGTCCCAATACTAGAGCTAGACTAGGTTTGTTAGAGACAGTTCATGGAACAATAGAAACTCCAGCCTTTATGCCTGTTGGTACCCAAGCAACTGTCAAATCTTTAGATCCAAATGATCTCATTTCTTGTGGAGCTCAAATTATTCTCTCAAATACGTATCATCTATATTTAAGGCCTGGGCACGAACTTATCAAGAAATTAGGTGGACTTCATAGATTTATGAACTGGCATAAACCTATACTGACAGATAGTGGTGGATTTCAAGTATATAGTCTTTCACCCCTTTCAAAGATTAAAAAGGACGGTGTTGAGTTTAGATCTCATATAGATGGTTCCTTACACTTTTTTTCTCCACAAGATGTTATCTATATCCAAGAGTGTCTTGGTTCTGATATTATGATGTGTTTAGATGTATGTTTACCTTATCCGTCTTCAGAACAAGATATTGCTTGGGCTGTAGATCTTACTACAAAATGGGGAGAAATAAGTCTTGATTCTAGGAGTAGAAGAGAACTTTTATTGTTTGGTATAATACAAGGTGGTATGTATAAAAAATGGAGAGAAAAGAGTGCTAAAGATTTAATGTCTCTTGGATTTGATGGATATGCTATAGGCGGTCTTAGCGTAGGTGAGCCAAAAGAAGTAATGCTTTCTGTTGTAGATTATACAAGACCAATTATACCTGAGCATTATCCTGTTTATGTGATGGGCGTTGGTACACCTGAAGATTTGGTTGAATGTGTGGCAAGAGGAATAGATATGTTTGATTGTGTTCTTCCTACTAGAAATGCTAGAAATGGTATGCTCTTTACTTCTTTTGGTAGGATTGTTATAAAGAATGCCTGTTATAAAGATGACCCTAGACCTATAGATCCTGATTGTGACTGTTATACATGTCGCAACTTTTCTAGGGCATATTTAAGACATTTGTATGTAGCAAAGGAGCTTTTAGCATATCGTTTAAATACAATACACAATATTTATTATTTTTTAAATCTTGTTAAAGAGATGCGTAATGCTATAAAAAATGATAGTTTTAGTGAGTTTAGATATAGTTTTTACAAAAGAAGGGAGAATTAAGTTATGTTAGAGCATCTATTTTCTTTAGCTACGGCGTATGCTATGGGACCTCCACCAAAAGGAGCAGATGCAGGAGCAGCAAATCCAATTATTTCTTTCCTGCCGCTTATTTTAATCTTTGCTATTTTCTACTTTTTGTTGATAAGACCTCAACAAAAAAGAGCAAAACAGCATAAGCAGTTTCTGGAGAACCTAAAGCGAGGAGATGAGGTGATGACCTCAGGGGGACTGATTGGTAGGATCACTGGTATTACTGATCAAGTAGTAACCCTTGAAATTGCAGACAACACTAGAGTAAAGGTAGTAAAGGCACATTTAGTTGGACCTGCTCCTGGCAAGGGAGGTGGTGAAAGTTGTTCAACTGGCTCTTGAGCCTTTAGATAATAAGCCCTTGTATAGGTGTGTTTAAACTTATAAAAAGAAAAAGGGAGCATTGATTCTCAATACTCCCTTTTTCTTTACAATCTTGATTATTTGTTTTTATTTAGTTGCAGCTGCAGTTTTAGTTCGGTTTCTCTCTTTTTGGTCATAATATACTCTACCTGTTCCTGCAGGAATAAGCCTCCCCATAATGACATTTTCTTTTAATCCTCTTAAATAGTCAACCTTACCTGCGATAGCAGCATCAGTTAAGACTTTGGTCGTCTCTTGGAATGATGCTGCAGAGATAAAGCTTTCAGTTGAAAGAGCTGCTCTTGTAATTCCAAGAATCATTGGTTCTGCAGTAGCAGGCTTTCCGCCCTGTGCCAATATTCTTTCATTTTCTTCTTCAAATTTATAGACTTCGACCTGTTCACCTAACATAAACATAGAATCACCTACATCAGTAATCCTTACCTTTCTTAACATCTGGCGAACGATTATTTCAATGTGTTTGTCATTTATCTTAACACCCTGAAGCCTATAGACTTCCTGAATTTCATTAACTAGGTAGCTAGCTAGAGCCTTTATTCCTTTAACCCTTAAAATATCATGAGGATCAATAACACCGTCCATTAGAGGTTCACCAGCTCTTACATAGTCCCCTTCATGAACATTTATGTGTTTACCACGAGGAATTAAGTATTCTTTGGGTTCGCCAACTTCTGGTGTAATGATAATTCTACGTTTACCTTTTACATCTTTGCCAAAGGATACCACTCCATCAATTTCAGAGATAATCGCTTTATCTTTTGGTTTTCTAACTTCAAATAGCTCAGCTACTCTTGGAAGACCTCCTGTAATATCCTTAGTTTTAGTTGTTTCGCGAGGAATTTTGGCTAGAATCTGTCCAGCTTCAACATGATCTCCTTCGTTTACAACTAAGATTGCTCCTACTGGAAGCAGGTATCTTGCCTCTCCTTTTCCACTTGGAAGTTTTGCGGTTCTTCCTCTTTCATCTTTAATTGATATCCTTGGACGATAATCTGTCTGTTTATACTGAATAACTGCACGAGATGCCTTACCTGTAATTGGGTCAACCTTTTCTTGGATTGTAACACCTTCTATAAGATCCCCAAATTTTACAGTTCCACTTACCTCTGTAAGGATCGGTATTGTAAATGGATCCCACTCTGCCAACTTTTGACCACCTTCTACCTGTGCTCCATCTTCTACTAGAAGTTCTGCACCATATATAACAGGATATTTTTCTTTTTCTCTTCCATCTGGAGCAATGATTACTAATTCTCCATTTCTATTTAATGTTACAAGTCGACCTGCAGGATTTCTAACTGCGTGGATGTTTCTATATTTTACAGTACCTGCACCTCTACAACGTATTTCAGCTTGTTCAATCTTACCACTTGCAGTTCCACCTATGTGGAATGTACGCATTGTGAGCTGGGTGCCAGGTTCACCAATAGATTCTGCTGCTATAATGCCAACAGCTTCCCCAAGAGTTACCATTCTACCACGAGAGAGGTCTCTACCATAACATTTCGCACAAACTCCATATCTACTTCTACATGTAAGAACTGATCTAATCTCAACACTTGAGATACCTGCCTCTTCAATCTTTTTTACACCTTCTTCATCTATTTCTTCATTAGCAGCGACAAGTACCTCACCTGTTACAGGATCAACAATGTCATTTAAAGCAACACGACCTAAGATCCTGTCTCCCATCCTTTGAATAATTTCTCCACCTTCCATAAGGTGTCCCATCTCTATACCATCTATAGTACCACAGTCTTCCTCAGTAATAGTAGAATCTTGTGCTACGTCTACTAATCGTCTAGTTAGATATCCAGAGTTTGCAGTTTTAAGAGCTGTATCTGCAAGTCCTTTTCGAGCGCCATGTGTAGATATAAAATATTCAAGAACACTTAATCCTTCACGGAAATTTGCCTTAATAGGTGTTTCAATAATTTCGCCAGAGGGTTTTGCCATAAGACCTCTCATTCCAGCAAGCTGTCTTATCTGATCTTTACTACCTCTGGCGCCAGAGTCAGCCATTATAAATATTGGATTAAAGCTTGGAGTTGTGATTACTTTACCATCTGGGCTTCTGTGATATTCAACAGAGATTTCTTCCATCATCTCTTTGGCAACTTCATCTGTTGCTCTAGTCCAGATATCAATGACCTTATTATATCTTTCACCCTGAGTGATAAGTCCTTCTTCGTATTGTTTCCATATCTTTTCTACTTCTTCTTGGGCCTTTTCTAAGATTTCTTCTTTTCTTACAGGGATAACCATATTGTTGATTCCAATTGATATCCCTGCAAGTGTAGCAAATCTATAGCCCATATCTTTCATTCGGTCTGCAAAGATGACGGTCTTTTTAGCGCCGGCAAGCCTGTAACACATATCAATCAATTTTGCCAAATCCTTTTTCCTCATAGGCTTATTAATTGTCTCAAAAGGAACCTCATCCGGCAAAATATCTGAAAGTAAAACTCTTCCAACCGTAGTATCTACTAGCTTGCCTTTAATCCTTGCTTTTATCTTTGCTTGGAGATGAACTTCTCCTATTTCCCATGCATAACGGACCTCTTCTTTAGACATAAAGACCTTGCCTTCACCTTTGGCAAAAGGTCTTTCCCTTGTCATATAGTAGATTCCAAGAACAATGTCCTGAGTAGCTACAATAATTGGTCCACCATGGGCAGGTGATAATACATTATTAGTAGACATCATTAATACACGTGCCTCTGTCTGTGCTTCTACAGAAAGAGGTACATGTACAGCCATCTGGTCGCCGTCAAAGTCAGCATTGTATGCAACACATACTAATGGATGGAGCTGTATAGCTTTACCTTCTATAAGTACAGGTTCAAAGGCCTGAATACCAAGTCTGTGTAGTGTTGGAGCACGATTTAAGAGTATTGGGTATTCTCGAACAACTTCATCAAGAGCATCCCATACTTCTGGGACTTCCTTTTCGACCATCTTTTTAGCGCTTTTTATAGTAGTTACAAGCCCTTTTTCTTCAAGTTTGTTATAGATATAAGGCTTAAATAACTCAATAGCCATTCGTTTAGGAAGTCCACATTGATGTAGTCTTAGTTCTGGGCCTACTACAATGACAGAACGTCCAGAGTAGTCAACTCTTTTCCCCAAGAGGTTTTGACGGAATCTACCCTGCTTACCTTTTAACATATCAGAAAGGGACTTAAGTGGTCTTTTATTTGCACCCGTGACCACTCTCCCTCTTCTTCCATTGTCAAATAAGACATCTACTGCCTCTTGGAGCATGCGTTTTTCATTTCTAATTATGATATCTGGAGCATCAAGTTCTTTTAGTTTCTTAAGCCTGTTATTTCTGTTTATAACTCTTCTATATAGATCATTGAGATCAGAGGTTGCGAAACGTCCTCCATCTAATGGTACAAGTGGTCTTAGATCAGGAGGTAATACAGGAATAACACTTAATATCATCCACTCTGGTTTATTTTTAGATTCTCTAAATGCCTCAACAACACGAAGTCGTTTGCCAAGTTTTTTTCTTTTGGCTTCACTTCGTGTTTTTACCATTTCATCTCGAAGTTCTTTTGAAAGTTTATCTAGATCAAGTTCACTTAAGAGTTTATGAATTGCTTCAGCACCTATACCTACTTCAAATTTGTCTCCAAATTCTTCTAGGCGCTGTCTATAAGTCTCATCATTCATCAGGTCTCCCACTTTTATATCTGGGACCTGAGATGAAAGAACAATATAGGATTCAAAATAAAGAACCCTTTCAAGTTCCTTTAATGTTAGGTCTAAGAGACAACCAATTTTGCTTGGCAAGCTCTTTAAAAACCAAATATGTGCAACAGGAGCTGCCAATGATATATGCGCCATGCGTTCACGACGCACCTTAGACTGAGTTACCTCAACACCGCACTTTTCACATATAACACCGCGGTGTTTCATTCTTTTATATTTACCGCAAAGACATTCATAGTCTTTAATAGGTCCAAATATCTTTGCACAAAATAGTCCATCTCTTTCTGGCTTAAATGTTCTATAGTTTATAGTCTCTGGTTGTGTTACCTCTCCATAAGATCTCTCCAGTATCTTTTCTGGAGAGGCAAGAGAGATCCTTACAGCCTTAAAGTTTAAAGGATCCTTTGGCTTTGTAAAAAAGTTGAGAAGATCATCTACTGCCATATCCCTATGCTCCTATAAGCTTATTAGGTTAACTATGCCTGAAATTGAACAACCTTTGCATCACTTACCTGTTGGCAGCTACTTACTCTAAAAGCTCAATATCCAGGCAAAGCCCCTGGAGCTCTTTTACTAATACATTAAATGATTCAGGAAGCCCTGCCTCTAGGAAATTGTTACCTTTGACTATCTTTTCATACATTCTTGTCCTTCCTACTACATCATCTGATTTAACTGTTAAGAATTCTTGTAATGAATAAGCTGCACCATATGCCTCCATGGCCCAGACTTCCATCTCTCCTAGTCTCTGTCCACCAAACTGGGCCTTTCCACCAAGAGGCTGTTGTGTAACAAGAGAATATGGACCTGTTGATCTTGCATGAATCTTATCATCAACAAGATGGTGTAGCTTAAGCATATACATAACACCTACAGTGATTGGTTCAGAGAAAGGCTCTCCTGTATATCCATCATATAGTGTTACTGTACCAAGTTCTGACTGACCAGCTTCAACTAAGAGTTTTCTTATCTCATTTTCTTTAACACCATCAAATACAGGAGTAGCAACAGGTATACCTCTTTCAAGTGTTAAAGCAAAGTGCCTAAGCGCTTCATCATCTTTATCTTTTAGAATCTCTTCTATTTCTTCAGGAGAATATATCTTTAGAAGTTTTTCTTTTACCTTTTCAAGTTGATATTGTTTTGCTAGTTCTGCAATTTGTTCCCCTAGCTTTTTAGCTGCCCAGCCAAGATGTACTTCTAAGATCTGTCCAACATTCATACGAGATGGAACACCTAAAGGATTAAGTACAATATCTACTGGAGTTCCATCTTCAAAATAAGGCATATCTTCTACTGGAACTATCTTTGAGACAACACCTTTGTTTCCATGACGACCTGCCATTTTATCTCCAACAGCAAGTTTCCGCTTCATAGCCACATAAACCTTGACCATTTTTATAACACCAGGTGGCAGATCGTCACCTTTTTTGAGCCTTTCTATTTTACCCTCAAAGTATTTCTTAATACGTGCAACTTCAGCATCAAACCAGCGAAGGATTTCTTCAATTTGAGGTTCTATCTTCTTTGTACCCTCAAGAGTTAGATCTCTTAATTTATAAAATGGAATTGCTGCAAGTCGTTCCGCTGTAATTTCTTCACCTTGATCAAGAAGTATGTTTCCTTTA
Organism: uncultured Desulfobacterales bacterium; assembly: GCA_964578585.1. GTDB lineage: Bacteria > Desulfobacterota > Dissulfuribacteria > Dissulfuribacterales > JAMONC01 > JAMONC01. Next base: position 9,934 of record CAZODM010000046.1, read on the forward strand.
GCATCTTTAATTGTTACAGCAGATCTTTTACCAACAAGAACTGAGGCGAGTTTCTTTATAGCTGTACGCCTCATTACTGCTATTTCATCTTCTTGATCTTTTAATATTCTTGCTATTTCTAAGTCTTCTATTTCTTTTGCTCTTTCATCTTTTTCTACACCTTTTCTGCAAAATATCTTTGCATCTACAACTACACCTTCTATCCCAGGTGGAACCCTTAAAGATGTATCTTTTACATCTCCTGCCTTTTCTCCAAAAATTGCTCTTAGAAGCTTTTCTTCTGGAGAAAGTTGGGTTTCTCCTTTAGGAGTTACTTTTCCAACAAGTATATCTCCTGCCTTTACTTCTGCACCTATACGTACAATCCCAGAATCATCTAGGTTCTTTAATGCTTCATCACCTACATTGGGTATATCTCTAGTAATTTCCTCTTTACCTAGTTTTGTGTCTCTTGCTTCAATTTCAAACTCTTCAATATGGATTGATGTATAGATATCTTCTTTAACTATTCTTTCACTTACAATGATTGCATCCTCAAAGTTATATCCACGCCAAGGCATAAATGCTACAACCACATTTTTACCAAGTGCTAGCTCGCCATGGTCTGTAGCTGGACCATCTACTAATACTTGTCCTTTTTTTATCCTTTGCCCTGGTTTTACTAAAGGTTTATGGGTTAAAGTAGTAGTCTGATTGGACTTTTGATATTTAGTTAGCTTGTATATTTCGACTTCAACAGGAAGTCCTGCTTCTTCATCTTCATCATATCCTACAACTAGACGAGTGGCATCAACATCTTCTATCCAGCCATCACGTTTGGCAATAATTGTTACTCCAGAATCTCTGGCCACCACCTTTTCCATTCCTGTACCAACTAATGGAGCCTCCGTTACCAAAAGTGGTACTGCCTGACGCTGCATATTAGAGCCCATAAGAGCACGGTTAGCGTCATCATTTTCAAGAAATGGAATCAGTCCAGCAGAGACACTAACCATCTGATTAGGAGCAACGTCCATATAGGTTACTTGTTCTGCAGGCACAATAGAAAATTCTCCTTTGCGCCTTGCAGCAACCATATCGTCTTTTATTCTGCCTTCTTCATCCAAATCTACAGTAGCTTGGACAATTGTATGTCCTTCTTCTTCAGAGGCAGACAAATATTCTACCTTATCTGTTACTTTTCTATCTACGACCTTTCTATAAGGTGTTTCTATGAAACCATATTGATTTATACGTGCATACGTACTTAAAGATACTATTAGACCAATGTTCGGACCTTCTGGGGTCTCAATAGGACAGATCCTACCATAATGTGTAGGATGTACGTCTCTTACTTCAAACCCAGCCCTTTCACGAGAAAGTCCACCAGGACCCAAAGCAGATAGACGACGTTTATGAGTAACTTCACTAAGTGGGTTAGTCTGGTCCATAAACTGGGAGAGCTGGCTAGATCCAAAGAATTCTTTAATTACAGAAGAAACTGGTTTTGGATTTACAAGATCATTGGGCATTAATGCTTCAATCTCTTGAAGCGTCATACGTTCTTTAATAGCACGTTCCATTCTTACAAGCCCAATTCTATACTGATTTTCAATAAGCTCTCCCACAGAGCGAACACGACGGTTTCCAAGATGATCTATATCATCTACCTCGCCTTGCTCATCTTTTAGTCGTACAAGTTCTTTTACTGTAGCAAGGATATCTTCTGCTCTTAATGTTCTTACATTAAGTGGGCAATCAAGCCCTAAGCGGCTGTTCATCTTATAGCGGCCTACTTCAGAAAGATCATAGGTATCGGGATTAAAGAACAAAGATTCAAAGAATTTTTCAGCTACCTCCATAGTAAGAGGGCTTGAAGGCCGCATCCTGCGATATATTTCTAAGATAGCTTCTTCTTGAGTTTGGGCTTTATCAAGTAGCAAGGTATCTCTCATTGAAGAGCTATATTTGACCCCGTCAATAAATAGCACCTCTATCTCTATAGGGCTCATTTCTTTGAGTTTTTTAAGCTCTGTATCTTTGATATCTGAATTAGCAGGAAGTATCACTTCTCCTGTTTCAGGATCCACTATATCTTTGGCTATAACTTTGCCCTCTAACTCAGATGGATCTACAGGGATCCATTCAAGTCCTGCATCTGCCAAACGTCTTAGTAGAGCCCTAGATATCTTTCTGTTCTTTTTAGCAAGTACTTCGCCAGTTTCTGGATGTAAAATATCTGCTGAGGCCCTTTGGCCTAACAGAGTTTCTGTTTTAACCTTTCTGTATACTAGATCTCCTTCTATCCTATATGAATCCCAATGATAAAATATGCTCAAAAGCTGTTCAGTATCAAAACCCAATGCCTTTAGTAGGATAGTTACTGGGAACTTTCTCCTTCTATCTATCCGGACATATAAAATATCTTTTGGGTCAAATTCTAAGTCTAACCATGAACCTCTTACAGGAATGATCCGTGCTGAATAGATCAGTTTACCACTTGCATGGGTTTTCCCTTTATCATGGTCAAAGAATACCCCTGGAGAACGTTGTAATTGGCTTACAATGACCCTCTCTGTACCATTTATGACAAAGGTCCCTGTTGGGGTCATTAATGGTATGGTTCCAAAGTATATCTCTTGTTCTTTTATATCACGGATACTTTGGACACCACTTTCTTTGTCTACTTCATAAGATAGTAATCTTACAACTATCTTAACAGGAGCTTCATAGGTTACGCCTTTTGCAAGGCATTCTTCTACACTATACTTTGGTTCTCCAACAGAGTACTGTACAAACTCTAGATGAGAGGCTCCTTGAAAGTCAGAAATAGGGAAGATGCTCTTAAATGCTGCCTGCATACCTGTATCTGTACGGGATTCAGGCGCTATATCCTTTTGTAAGAATTTTTCATAAGAGTTTTTCTGTAATGCAATTAAATAAGGAACCTCTATGATCTTTTTGACCCTACCAAAGTTTTTTCTAATTCTTTTTACCTGTTCCATAGGAGCTGCCTCAGATTGGCTTTTTGTTTTTTGGTGAGTCTCAGCGATAGGCGGCCTACCCAGTCTTTATGTAGATTCTGAGATCGACCTTGATTTTCATGAAATCTCTTAAAAATTTTATCAAAGCTGACCCACATTTAATGCGGCCTTATCTGCTTCTTTAGCTTTATAAAGAATCTATTTAAATCAGACTGAGCAGCTAGCCGCTCTATATTTAACCTAAACTTTAACCTCAATTATCCCTTTTCTTATCCTTTTCGCCCAAAAAATAAAATGGTTAAGGACCCGATATCAAGATAAGACATCGAGTCCCTTTTAAATTCTTCATGTTAAGATGCTACTTAATTTCTACAGTAGCACCAACTTTCTCAATCTGCTCTTTAATCTTTTCTGCTTCTTCCTTGGATACACCCTCTTTAATTGGTTTGGGAGCACTTTCAACAAGCTCTTTTGCTTCTTTAAGTCCAAGCCCTGTAACTGCACGAACCTCTTTAATAACTTGGATCTTTTGTTTACCAATCTCTTTTAGGATTACATCAAACTCTGTTTTTTCTGGTTCAGGCTCTGCTCCACCTGCTGCTCCAGGAGCTGCTGCTGCAGCAACTGCTACAGGAGCAGCTGCACTTACACCAAATTTTTCTTCAAGTTCTTTGACAAACTCAGAGAGTTCAAGAACAGTCATATTTGATATAAATTCAATTACTTCTTCTTTTGTTACAGCCATGATATTTCCTCCTTTATATTAAACGCAAGATAACCGCGTTTTTTACTTTAATTAGTTTTATGCAGCCTTTTTTTCTGATATTGCTTGAAGTGCATACAATAACTTACGTGGTATGCCTGCAAGTGCTTGTACCAATCCTGTAGTCGGTGCAACCAATACAGAAAGAAGCTGTGCCAGTAATACCTCTTTACTTGGCAGTTTGGATAAGGAGACTATATCTGCCTCTTCCATAAACTTACCATCTAGCACACCACCTTTTATCTTTAAGTTAGGATGATCCTTTGAAAACTCAACTAGTTTTTTAGCTACTATAACAGGATCATCATACCCAAAAGCCACAGCATTGGGACCAGTAAACTTATCTTCTAATACCTGAGCAGGAGTATCCTGTACAGCTCTTCTAAAAAGAGTATTTTTACTTACTTTAAATTCTACTCCTTCATCTCTAAGAATTTTTCTTAGTTCTGTGGCTTCCGACACTTTTAGCCCTGTAAAGTCAGTGAGTATAGCTACATTTGCCTTTGCAAATTTTTCGTTTAGCTCACTGACTAGAGCCTCTTTTTGTGCACGAGTTAAGACCATTTCATCCCCCCTTTCCGCCAACGGCAGTTATTTTACTGCCAAAGGCAGAGGCACCAACCGTCTCGGTAGGCAGGCTCATTTTTAAAGCCTTTACACACCAACGGTGTACCTACTGTCTTTGACGCATATAAAAAACCATATCTGTATATGGCTTTTGTTTGTTGTGTTATTAGCTTTGTCATATAAGTTTATGCTGCTGCAAGATTTTTAAGTTCAGAGGTGTCTACTTTAACCCCTGGTCCCATAGTAGTAGAAAGCGCAACAGACTTTACATATGTACCTTTGCTTGAAGCTGGTTTTAGCCTATATATTGTCTCCATTAATGCGGCAAAATTCTCTTTTAGCTTTTGAGGTCCAAAAGATACTCTACCTATAGGTGCATGTACTACACCTGCTTTATCTACTCTAAAGTCTACCTTTCCTGCTTTTATATCTTTAACAGCTTTAGCTACATCAAATGTAACAGTGCCTGTTTTGGCATTTGGCATAAGACCTCTAGGACCTAAGATTCTTCCAAGTCGTCCTACTAGTCCCATCATATCTGGTGTGGCTACTACTTTATCAAAATCAAGCCATCCTTCTTTTTGAATTTTTTCTACCATTTCTTCGCCGCCTACGTAATCAGCTCCTGCCTCTTCTGCTTCTTTTATCTTTTCACCTTTGGCTATTACTAATACCTTAACAGGTTTACCTGTTCCATGAGGAAGCACTACAGAGCCTCTTACGTTTTGGTCTGCCTTACGAGGATCTACCCCTAATACAATAGCGGCATCTACACTTTCATCAAAATTAGCCCAGTGAGTTTCTAATACCTTTTGTATTGCTTCATCTACGCTATAGCGTTTTGTACTATCTACTTTTGCTTTTGCTGCAAGATATTTTTTGCCTCTACGTGCCATTTGTGTCCCCCTCCTTATTTATCCACGATCTCTATGCCCATAGAACGAGCAGTACCAGCAATCGTTCTTTTTGCAGCTTCCATATCGGCCGCTGTAAGATCTGGCATCTTAATCTTTGCAATTTCTTCGATCTGCTTCCATGTGACCTTGCCGACCTTATCGCGGTTGGGGACACCTGAGCCTTTTTCTACACCTGCAGCCTTTCTTAAGAGTTCTGAGGCAGGTGGTGTTTTTGTTATAAAAGTAAATGATCTATCAGCATAAACAGTAATAATTACAGGTACAGTAGTACCTACTTTGTCTTGGGTTCTAGCATTAAACGCCTTTACAAATTCCATTATGTTGACGCCATGCTGACCCAAAGCAGGACCAACTGGTGGGGAAGGGCTTGCCTGCCCACCTGGAATCTGAAGTTTGATAACTCCTACGACTTTTTTAGCCATCTTTCTACTCCTTTTAAAAGACACAACGTGTTTAACACGCTGTGGGATAGCACAGGCTATCCTCCCGGTTCTTTGCCGGTAATCAATCTTATGTTAAGGCGGTTTATCCCGCCTTTTGTACATGTGCAAATTCTAGTTCTACAGGGGTAAAACGGCCAAAGATGGATACCATAACCCTGACCTTACCTTTTTCAGGTCTAACTTCATCTACTACACCATGGAAGTTTGCAAAGGGTCCACCTGTAACAACAACTTGGTCCCCAGGATTGAAGTTATATTTTGGAATGGGCTTTTGAGATCTTTCTTCCATCTCTTTAATAATGCGTTCTGCCTCTTCATCTGGTAAGGGTACAGGGTTTCTATCGCCACCAACAAAACCTGTTACCTTAGGAGTTCCTTTTACTAGATGCCAACTTCTATCATTAAGATCCATCTTTACAAGAATATATCCTGGGAATATCTTACGCGAAGAAGTCCTTCTTTGTCCCTTTACAACTTCTACCACTTTTTCAGTCGGAACTACTATCTTAGAGAAATAGTCTTCCATGTGATGCTGTTTTATACGTTCTTCTAGGGCATCTTTAACTTTATGTTCAAATCCTGAATATGTATGTACAATGTACCACTTATGAGCCATTTATTTTTTCTTCCCCCCTTAGGTCCCTGTCATGTCAGCATATATTAAAACATGCCCGACAGGCAGAGAAGCTAAATTAAAAGGGTAATTTAAGCCAAAAGGTTAATACAACAACAAAGAAATAATTTTTGAAAAAATAATGTCTACCAGCCCTAAATAAGCAGCAAAGAAAAATGTAATTGCTAATACTACAACTGTTGTAGCAATAGTCTCTTTTTTATTAGCCCATGTAATCTTTTTAAATTCTGCTTTGACCTCTTTAAAAAATGTTGTTAATTGTTCTATATAATTTGGCTTTTCTAATTCTTTAACCTTAGTCTTAGAAGTCTTTTTTTCTGCCTTTTTTTCTTGCTGCTTTATATCTCTTTGCTGGGCTATCTGATTTGTTTTATCTGTTGTGGCAACAGCCCCAGGATTATTCTTTTTTCGTTGCCCTGAGGTCTTTTTTCGCCCTGTCTTTTTCTTTTTGGCCACCCCTGTCTCCTTAAAAACAGCTACACACTCAGCTTACCTTACATAATATCATGGCAGGCCAGGAGGGATTCGAACCCCCAACACCCGGATTTGGAGTCCGGTGCTCTACCAATTAGAGCTACTGGCCTGCACAAAAGTTATTTTATTTTTGTCTCCTTATGGAGCGTATGCTTCCTGTCAAACGGACAATACTTTTTTAATTGTAACTTTTCTGGTGTTGTACGTCTATTCTTTGTAGTCGTATAATTACGTCTTTTACAAACAGTACACATTAGCGCAATCTTTTCTCTCATTGCTCAAGCCTCTTTTTACTCAAGAATCTTAGAGACGACACCAGCACCAACAGTACGGCCACC
>CAZODM010000047.1:0-16497 GCA_964578585.1 uncultured Desulfobacterales bacterium
TCCCTACATTTACGTGCGGCTTCGTCCGCTCAAATTTCTTCTTTCCCATGTTACTACATCTCCTCGTATGACTTAAAATTTTGTTGTTTACCTAAATTAATAAAGGATACCTAACTTATGGAGCCCACGACCGGAATTGAACCGGTGACCTCTTCCTTACCAAGGAAGTGCTCTACCGACTGAGCTACGTGGGCAAAAACATAATATTAAAAACAGCCTCTGGCTGGTTAACTCTTAACATAAAAAAATGGAGCGGGAAACGGGACTCGAACCCGCAACCCTCAGCTTGGAAGGCTGATGCTCTAGCCATTGAGCTATTCCCGCCCCCAAAAAAATGCTAATATTTAGCAATCTAATATATTGTGGTGGAGAGGGGAGGATTCGAACCTCCGAAGGCTTCGCCAACAGATTTACAGTCTGTCCCCTTTGGCCGCTCGGGAACCTCTCCACTATTTTTCAAATTGGAGCTGGCGATGGGACTCGAACCCGCAACCTGCTGATTACAAATCAGCTGCTCTACCAATTGAGCTACGCCAGCCCTAATCTGGAACGCAAATATTAGCTATACCTTTTAAAAAAAGCAAGTATTTTTTTTATATTTTTAAATTTATTTTTTTAAATCTTAAACCCAGCTCTTAAAATTCATTTAAAAAATAACGTAACTTTATCCTCTGTCAATCCCCCAACCTCCACCTCCTGGAGTATAGATTTCTAATATATCTCCTTTTTTAATATTAATCGTTGTTTTACCAGATAATTTTATAATTTTATCGTCTATAAAAACTAAATTTTTCCCCTTCTTGCCAGAAGTTCCTCCATATAACCCATAAGGAGAAAAGATTCTTCTCTCTGTTAGAAGACTTAATGTGCCATTAAATAGGAACTTAAAACTCCTTATAATTCCATCTCCACCTTTAAATTTACCACAACCACCAGAATTTCTTCTGATTTTATACTTTTCTATCATAACAGGGTATTCATATTCTATTGCCTCAATGGGAGTATTTAAGGTATTGGTCATATGTACTTGTACAGCAGAAAGCCCATCCATATTAGGGCTTGCTCCCATACCCCCTCCAATTGTTTCATAATATGTAAATTCCTTATTATTCCTAGGATCTATACCTCCAAAGGAAACATTGTTCATTGTGCCACAGCTCGCTGCTGGTATTTTATCTGGTAAAGCTTTTGATAATGCGCCTAAAATTACATCCACAATCCTTTGAGATGTTTCAACATTTCCTGCAGCAACAGGGGCAGGTCTTTGGGCATCTACTATGGTGGCTGGTTGAGTTACTATTTTTATAGGAGCTAAAGAGCCGTGGTTTATTGGATAATCTTCTCCTAAAAGGCAAAAAAATACATAGTAACAGCATGAGGCAGTTACACTTTTTACTGTATTAATGCTACTTTTTACTTGTCTGTCTGTGTTAGAAAAGTCTAGTATAGCCTGATCATCTTTTATCTTTATATTAACTTTTATCCATATAGGTTCTTTATTGAAACCATCATCATCTAGGGCATCACAAAATTCATATTCTCCATTTGGGATTTCCTTTATCGTTTCTTTCATTACCCTTTCACCATAGTCAATTAACATATCTATTACAGAAAGGATCTTCTCTTTTCCCCACGATTTTACTAATTGAATTAGCCTTTTACTTCCTCTTTCTAAGCAAGCAAGCTGTGCTAGTATATCTCCCTTTCTTTCTTCGGGCTTTCTGACTCGGGTTAAAAAATGATTAAAATTTTTCTCTATTATTTGTTTATTTTTTATAATATATTCAGGAGATATCATTACTCCTTCATCTTTTATATCTTCTACCAGTGCCATAGACCCTGGGTACTTACCACCTATATCAGCGTGATGCGCTCTACACACCACATAGAATATTGGTTCATCTTCATTCTCTAAAAATACAGCTTTTAACATAGTAATATCTGGAAGGTGAGTTCCACCCAAAAAAGGATCATTACTCCATATTACATCACCTTTATAAGGTTGTTTTAATTTTAACATGTTAGAAACTGTCATGGGCATTGCCCCTAGATGTACAGGAATATGAGCTGCTTGTGCAAGTAACCTAGCTTTTGAATCAAAAATAGCACAGGAGAAATCTTTTCTTTCTTTTATGTTTGCAGAAAATGCAGATTTTTTTAAAACTATCCCCATTTCTTCAGCAACAGAGCTTAAAAGCTTATTTAAGATGTGTATATCTATTAAAGATACTTTTGACATAATGCCTTCCTTAGTTTTTTAGAAGTTTTCTTCTTAGAAGACGTCTTCTGTCTGCTTTTAAAGTAATAGTTACTTTAGTTCCATGTCCTAATTGAGATTCTATATATATGTTGCCATCTTGTTCTTCAATAATTCGTTTTGCAAATGTTAATCCCATACCAATATGGCCTGTTTTGGTTGTGAAAAATGGATCAAAAATCATGGATTCATATTTAGGATTTATTCCTGTTCCTAAATCCTCAATAGTAATTATTCTTTTGTCTTCAGAGACTCTTTTTAAGGTTAATATAACTTGTCTTTCTTTACTTGATGGCATATAAGCTTCAAAACCATTTTGGACAATAGCAGTTATAGCTTTTTCAAATAACACAGGATCAACTAATACTATCCAGTTTTCGTCTGGAATGACTGTAATCCCTAAATCTCCATCCATAGAAGATGCAATATCTTTTAGAGTACAAGAGATAATCTCTAGTAAATCTTTTATACCTATTGGTTTGGGTTTGGCTTTAGGTAAGGATAAGAAACTTCTTAATGTAGAAAGTAATAACTCCAACCTAGAAGAGGCTTCTAATATCATGTTTACATATTCTTGTTTGCATCCTTCATGTTTTAATAGTCTCCTTGCAAATCCTCCTATAGATAATACAGGATTTCGTATTTGATGGCTTATATCATCTAACATCCTACCCAAAAATGCCATTCTTTCAGAACGTCTTAAAAATCGTTCTAATTCTTTTTCTCCAGATATATCATATACTAAAAATACAATTAAAGATTCATCCCAAATACATACATTTGTGGAAATAAGAGCAATGAATGTTGATCCATCTGGGCGTTTTAACATTACTTGAGTTTCAAATTCCTTTTTTTCTTTTGTAAGATGAATGATGTTATTTACTAGAATCTTTCTATCCTCTGGTGGGAATAACTCTTCAATATTAAGTCCAATTAGATCTTTTTGTGAGGTATTAAGTAATTTAGAAGCATACTTATTGGTTAATACTATTTTATGATTAGTATTTATTACGATAATAGCTGCTCTAATAGAATTTAAAACTTCTGCTATTCCTGGTTTAATCTCAATAAGTTGGGTTTCCTGCATAATTTCTCCATACGTAATGTTTAATCTTTCAATAAAAATAAATGATTATCTTTTATGGTCAGTACCCATTTTTGTGGGACATAATATGTGGTAAAATCATCCAATACTAATAAAGGCCCTTTTAAAGCCTCTGAATCAGACAAACTATCTCTAAAGATACATTTCACTTCTTTTTCTCCATCTTTATCTATTATCTTTCGGACAAAAGAGGCCTTTTTATGAGAGATGTTGTTTTTTGAAAGACGACAAGGTGGGGGAGAGTCTCTTTTAATTTTAGATCTTAACCTTATAGTAGTAATTTCTAAAGGAGTATCGGTTAAGTTATAACCATATAGTCTTTTGTGTTCAGTATAGAAGCGTTCTTCCCAGAGATTATCAAATAATATTGTAATTTCAAAAGACTGTCCTTTGTATCTTACATCAGCTAAAGCCTCAAATGAAATATCTCTATTTAAGAGTCCAAGTTCTTGGATTTGATTAGAAAGTTGAGTCCTTAAAAAATAAAAGTCATTCTCTAAAAAGTTATTTTTGTTTCTAGAGGCAAGTTTTAATACTGCCTTAGAAGATTCCAAAATAATATCTGCTTCAGCCATACCTTTTGCTGAAAATACTCCTCCCATATCAGGCAGTAATATCTCTTTTATATTTAGTTGCTCTGCCAGAGAAGCTGCATGTAGTCCTGCAGCTCCACCAAAACACACAAGTACAAAGTCTCTTGGATCAAACCCCTTTTCAAGAGATACTTCTCTTATAGCCTTTACCATATTAGTATCTACAATTTTTAGTATTCCAAGGGCTGTTTCTATAGGAGATATTTGCAATTTTGAACTAAGATGTGAAATTGCTTTATGTGATCTTTCAGGATATATCTTCATTCTACCTTTTAAAAAGGATTCAGGGATGAGTCGTCCTAAGAATAAATTTGCATCTGTAACAGTTGGATGCTCTCCTTTTCCATAACAGGCAGGTCCTGGGTCTGCTCCTGCACTTTGAGGTCCGACTCTTAAAAGTCCACCTTTATCAATCCATGCAATAGAGCCACCTCCAGCTCCAACTGTGTGTATGTCCAGCATAGGAGTTGATATAGGATATCCTTGTATTTGATAGCCTCTTGTTTGAATTAATTTAGAAGGACATATTGCAACATCTGTGGATGTTCCACCCATATCTAAGGTTATTATATTTTTAATACCAAGTGATTTGGCAAGATTATATGCTGCTAAGACTCCACCAGCAGGTCCTGAGAGTAAAGTAGTTACTGCTAATTCATTGACACCCTTTGCAGGAATACATCCTCCATTTGATTGTTGGATCAAAAGGGTCGTATTTTTTAGTTTTGAAGAGAGCCGAGTTACATATTCCCCAACAACAGGTGCAAGATATGCATTTATCAAAGTAGTACTTGTACGTTCAAACTCTCTAAATTCCCTTAGAATTTTACTTGATAAAGAGATATGCATACCTGTAGATTTGATCTTGTCCAACAGTCTTTTTTCATGAATATCATTTTTATAAGAGTGTAATAGGCTTATTGCTATGGATTCAGCTTGTTGTTTACAAACCCATCTATAGACTTTATCTAATTCTTCCTCTGAAAGATTTTCTACAACTTGGCCCTTATATGAGATTCTTTCTTTTACACCAAAGATTGATTCAGGAGGTATTATTTGCCTTTTAGGTGGCAGGGAAAAACTGTATAGTTTAGGCCGGTTTTGTCTACCAATAAATATAATATCTTCAAAATTTTTTGTGGTAATTAAAAGAGTCTTGGCTCCTTTTCCTTCTAAAAAGGCATTAGTCCCTACAGTTGTTCCATGGACTAACTCTATTTTATCTCTATAGTCTTCCTTAGATAATAGATAAGATAATCCTTCAATTATTGCCAAGGATGGATCTTGGGGAGTAGAAGGTACTTTCCATCTTTTCCAACCCCTATCAGGACAAAACATAATAAAGTCTGTGAATGTACCACCTGTATCAACACCTATTTGAATCATGTTTTCACCCGTTTTTTTATGAAATAAAAATGCGTTTAATACTCATATCATCTAGTGTTAATAATGCCCAGCCAGGAGGCTCTTTTCTACCTAAGAGTTCTCCTGGGTTTAATAACAGGGTATTTTTTACCTTTTCAAGATACCATCTGTGAGTATGTCCAAAGCAAACAAGGTCATATGTTCCTTGTTCAGCAAGAGTTTTTCCCAAAAAGGGGTCATGTACCCAAGCAATTTTTCTATTTTCTAGTTCAATATATCCATGCCAACCATGTAAGGTTACCTGTTTTTTTCTTTCCATACATTTTTTTACTAATAGAATTAGATCGCCAGCATTATTACCAACAATAAGGTGCATATGTACAGGGAATTCTTCTAATTCTTCTAGCATAAATGGTGATATTAGATCTCCACAATGTATAACGGTTGAGATTCCATAATTTAGAATTTGGGCAAAGGCCTTTTTAGTATTCCAAAAGTGATCATGTGTGTCTGAGATAATTGCTACCTTCAATTTTTACCTCCCTCAATTAGTTTTTTTAAGCAAAAAATTATTTTTTTAAATATAACTTTTAGTGATTCTGTAAAAAATGCAAAGAAAAACTGCAAAAATCAAGAAAAAATAAAGCTAGTTATAAAGTACTCCGATCTAAAATAAAAACTTTGTTAATAATTAACATTGTCAACATAAAGTATCATAGTAATTTATTAAAGTTACATTAACTTTTAGATAATATTAAATTTTTGGAGGATTTAATTAATGGAATATTCTTTAAATGTATTAATAATTGACGATGAGGAAGTAGTTCGTGAGACAATAAAGGCTGCAATGGATTTTTTAGGACATAAAGCAATATTAGCAGAAACAGGACAACAGGGTATAGATCTATTTTCTAAACATAAAGATATGATAGATGTAGTACTTTTAGATAGTAATATGCCTGGTGTTGATGGGCTTTCTGTATTAAATGAGATAAAAAAGATAAAAGATTGTGTTGATGTAGTATTAATGAGTGGATTTGTAGATGATGACATTGTTAAGATGTATAATGAAGCAGGTGTAAAAAAGATTTTACCAAAACCTTTTGACTTAACTTCACTATCAAATATTATTACAGAGATACATCAAGAGAAACTAGTATCTCTAAAGGAACAACAAAGAGTTTCTTTTTCTCCAGAAAATAAGAGTACAGAGATAATTTAGCTATATTTAAGAAACAACTTAATTACCTGGCATCCAACAATGTCCAATATTAAATATATGTTCTTTTAAGGTTTCTATCCCTTCCCCTGTTTTAGCAGATATTACAATGGGTTCTTCAAGCCAAGAGGGTAAAAATGATTTTATCTCTTTTATTCGTTTAGCTCTTTTGGGTTGAGGGATCTTGTCAACCTTATTAAGTACTAACAGTACAGGACGTTTTAAATGATATAGATACTCAAAAAGTGATAGATCTTGTTCATCAGGATCTCTTCTAATATCAAGGATTGAAATGACAAGTTTTAGGGTGGTTCTATTTTCTAAATAGTGTTCTATTAGTTTCTGCCATCTTTTTCTAGCTTTTAATGGTGCCTTAGCAAATCCATATCCAGGAAGATCAACTAAATAGAATTTTGAGTTGACTTTAAAAAAGTTTAAAGACTGAGTTCGTCCTGGTCTTGAACTAACCCTTGCAAGATCTTTTCTACCAACAAGACGGTTTAAAAGAGAAGATTTACCCGCATTTGAACGCCCAGCAAGGGCTATTTCTGGTAAATCCTCTGGAGGAAGCCTTCCTGCTTCAAATATACTTATAATGAAATGAGCGTTCCTAAATTCAGGGTCCACTTATTTTCTATTTTTATTCTTTGTTATAAGTTATAATTATCAAAAATAGTTTAATTAGCTAAATTACCTTGTTTAAGTCATATTCTATAATACCTTGTGCTCCTGCTGCAATAAGTTTTGGTATTAATTCTCTAACTTCAGCCTCATTTATTACTGTTTCTACAGAACACCATTTTTCATCGTATAAAGGAGATACTGTAGGCGCATTAAGACTTGGAAGTATTTCTACAATCCTATTTATGTTATCCCTTGGAACATTCATTTTAAGTCCTACCATTCTATAAGCTCGTAATGCCCCTTTTAGTAATAGAGCAATCTGTTCTATTTTTTGTTTTTTCCAAGGATTATTCCATGCTTCTTTATTAGCGATTAGTTGAGGATTAGACTGCATAAGCTCTTCTATAATTACAAGCCCATGTGCTTTAATTGTTGTGCCTGTTTCTGTAACTTCTACAATCGCATCTGCAAGACCACTTGCTACCTTTGCCTCTGTAGCTCCCCAAGAAAACTCTACATCTACATTTATTCCTTTGCTCTCAAAATAACGTTTTGTAAAATTGACAAGCTCTGTAGCAATCTTTTTGCCTTCCAAATCTTCTGGACGCTTGTATGGAGAGCCAGCTGGTACTGCAAGGACCCATCTTGTAGGTCTTTTACTAACTTTTGAATATACTAAATCAGTAATAACTACTACATCAGAGTCATTTTCAAGGATCCAATCCTTTCCTGTAATACCAGCATCTAGCACGCCCTGTTCTACATATCGAGACATCTCTTGGGCACGGCATAAACTACATTTTAAAGTAGGATCATCTACATCTGGGAAATAGCTCCTGTGATGAACGTCGATTTTCCAACCAGATTTAGAGAATAGTTCTAATGTAGCTTTTTCTAAACTTCCTTTTGGTATACCAAGTTTAAGAATTTCACTCACTTTCCGTAAATCTCCTTTGGATCAAATACAAGTTCTCCATCTATTTTGAGTTCATTACCTTCAACTTTATAATGAAAACAAGATCTATAACCTTTGTGACAGGCAGCACCACCAAGCTGTTCAACTTTGAGTAATACCGTATCTTGGTCACAATCAACCCTGGCTTCTTTTAAAAGCTGGATATGACCAGATGTCTCACCTTTTAGCCAAAGCTTATTTCTTGAACGACTCCAGTAGTGTACTTTGCCAGTTTTTAATGTAGCCTCCCATGCTTCTTTATTCATATATGCAAGCATCAAGACCTCGCCGGTTTTATAGTCTTGAGCAATTGCAGGGAGGAGTCCTTCTCCTTTTTTGAAATCTAAATCTTTTACTGTTAACATGAGCCGATTTTTTACCTATCTATTTTATTTCTGTCAAGAACCTGTCAAAAAAGATTGTTTAATTTTCTGTATTTTCTATAATCCATTTACCAAATTCTTCTAGAAAATCAACTGATTCTAATGCCATAATTTCTGGAAGTTCATAAGGATGCATCTGTTTTATCCTTTTTTCAAGTTTTTTGTAACAATCAGATGTCGTTTTCATAAGAAGTAAAAATTCGTTGGCCTCTTCTATTTGTCCTTTCCATCTATAGATGCTGTTAATAGGTCCTAGTATTTGAATACATGAAGCTAATTTTTCTCTTATTAGGGTGCGCGCTATTTTTATTGCTTGCTCTTTTGAATCTATAGCAGTAATTAATTGATATAATTTTGTTGCCATAATATCCTCCTTTTTATAGGAGAAGATGATTTATATGATACAAGATGAATTAATATTAAATCCAGAAATAGTAAATTTTAATCCTTCCATAGAATCCCAAAATTTTTTTTGGATAAAATCTGTATGGGACGATTCTCTTATTAAAACCTTAAAAAAGGCAAAGGCTATTATATTACCTCAAAGTGTTACAAGAGAATTTTATTACTTTTGTAAAAGTATATGTCCAAATTGTTTTCCAAACTATGATATACGTTTTAGATGGGAGGGTAAAGTAGGTGATGCATTACTATTTAAGTCCTTTAATATAGCTCATCCTAAGACATTTATTTTCCCATGTCTTGAGGCCTTATCTGATGAACATCTTTTTATTACAAAACCTTTTGAGCTACCAACATTTCCTTTTGTTGTTAAATCTGCTAGGGGCGGAGAGGGGACAGGTACCTGGCTTGTTAATAATCAGAGTGAATTTCAGCAAGTTCTTAAGATTTTAAAAAGACTTGAATGGCAGGGTCAAGAAGGATTTATAATTCAAGAATATATACCTTTTGTAACTAGAGACTTAAGGGTAGTTGTAATAGGTGATCATATAATTAGCTATTGGCGTTATAGTGAAGACAGTTTTTATCATAATATATCAAAAGGTGCCAAGGTTGATAAAGATTCTGATCCTAAACTCCAAGAAATAGGTAAATACGCTGTTAAAAAAATTTGTGAACTAACCAAAATAAATCTGGCTGCATTTGATCTCATCTTTAAAGATCAACAACCATTGTTTCTGGAGATTAATTATACATTTGGAAGGACAGGGCTTGGAGGTTCTGAAGCTTTTTATAAGCTTTTAAAAGAAGCTATAAATAATTGGTTAAAACGAGTATTATAATCTTATCTTTTTCTAATAACTGAATAAAGTGTAGTGTCTAAGCCCAATCTTTTTCTTACAAATATGTACATTGCAGTATTACACCAAATCATTGTTATTGTGGTAGCAAAAGCAGCACCATTCATATTCCATATAGGTATAAGAATAGCATTTAATATTATATTACTTATAGCACCTATTGCTACAATTTTTGCTACGCTATTTTGATGCCTAGTCATAATCATAACATATCCAACAGAGCCAGCTAGTGCATTTACCATTTGTCCTATTATTAATATTACTAAAGTAATATAAGCACTAGTAAAGACTTTACCAAATAAAAGTAATATCCAGTGACCTAGTAGTATCAAAATAATTGATACTGGTATAGTAAATGCCCCTATTGCTAGGGCCGATGTAGATAAAACTTTCTGTAAAGAAACTATATCATTGCTGTTATAGTATTCAGATATCATAGGAGCTGCTATTGTATTTATACAAAAAAGGGCAAAGGCTACAAATGTTGCAATATCATTGGCAGCACTATATATACCTGCTATTTTAGCATTTAAAAACATACCTAACATAACAATGTCAGTACGAGCCTGTATAACTGATATGCCAGAGATAAAGAATAAAGGTAATGCAACTTTAAGCCACTTTTTTGTCTTAAAACTAGGTTGGATAGATTTTAATTTTATAGTTAAAAATTTCCTTAACCAAAAACTCATTAATATTAGTAAAAAAATGTATATAATACTTGTTAAAGCCATAATATTCCAAGCTTTAAGAAGCTTAGGATTAATAAAATATATAAGACTAGTTAAAATTATTAATATTAGAGGTCTTATTACATATTCTGGGATAAATGCCTCTATAATCCTTTTTAATCCTTGAAGAATTGCTTGTTTTATTCTAACTAATACCATAAATGGTAATACAACACAGGCGATTAAAAAGGTCCTTTCAACTGATAAGCTAATATAATTTTTAAATGTATAAGCTATAATAAAGATAATTACTGCTATTATAGTGCTAGAAATAAGACTATATTTATGAGCTTGTTGAATTACACCTTTTAATAACTCTGGCTGTTTTTTACTAATATAGGCAGGAACAAATCTTATTAAGGCAGTATCAAAACCCATTGGAGCAATAATTCCTATTATTGCTATCCATGAGAAACATAATACATAAACTCCATATTGGTTAGCGCCCATTGTTCGAGCAAGGACTACATTTAAAAGAAATGTAAGAGCAATTCCAAGTCCTCTTACAATAAAAGAACTAATTCCTCCTCTAGCTAAGATAGCTCGAGGTCCTTGGCCTTTTAGTATGATATTTAATAGCTGAGAGGGAGTATATTTCATAACAGTAAGATATTAGACTTTTATGATAAAATTATTTAAGGAAGTGTAATTTCTTTTTTTGGTTTTGTCTTCTAATTTTTTGTTTGGAAGGACAAATAAAGAAATACAAAGAAACACAACAAAAACTTTATTAAATAAAAATGGCGGTCCCAAGGGGACTCGAACCCCTGTTTCCGGCGTGAGAGGCCGGCGTCCTAGACCGCTAGACGATGGGACCGCATTTAAATTTTTAAAGCAGAGCAAAAGTACAAAGTATTTCGGGGAATGTCAAGTCTCTATATTAAAACTAAGTCGGTGAAGAGGGCATACACCGTATCTTTTTATTGCCTCTTTATGTTCTCTAGTAGCATATCCTTTATTTTTATAAAAATTATAGTAGGGATAGAGGGTGTGAAATTCTTTCATTAAATTATCTCGGTATACCTTTGCAATAATTGATGCTGCACCAATAGATTGAGACATCAGATCTCCTTTTGTAATAGCAAATTGAGGTATATCAAGTTCTTTAATAAGTTGGTTACCATCTATAAATACAACATCTGGTTTTATAGAAAGTTTGTTTATAGCGATATGCATTGCTTTAAGGCTGGCTTGTAAGATATTTAGTTTGTCTATTTCTTGAGGAGATATCTCTACAATAGCATAGCTTAATGCTGTTTCTTTTATAACAATGGATAACTCCTGTCTTTTTTGAGGACTAAGTAACTTAGAATCTGTGATACCTTTGATACGTATATTTTTGGGTATAATTACAGCAGCAGCTACTACAGGTCCAGCAAGACATCCCCTACCTACTTCATCAACTCCTGCTATATGATTATAGCCATAATCCCAAAATCGTTTTTCAATTTCAAGATTGTCATTATTATTTTTTGATAACCTATCTAGATTCCAGAAACTTCTCTGTAGATTTCGAGTGTTGATTTTGGGATCATTACGTCTCATTTGTGTAAAAAAATATAAAAAGGGCCCTTAACAATAAAAAGTAAGAGCCCTTTGAAAACAAATCTAAGCCATCCTCTTTAAACGAATCTTTTGTTTTGCAGCCTTTCCTTTGAGGTTTCTCAAGTAGTATAGTTTGGCTCTACGCTGTTTACCTGGTGTTACAATCTCTATCTTTTCAATCCTTGGAGAATGTACAGGGAATATTCTCTCAACCCCTACTCCATAAGAGACCTTTCTTACAGTAAAGGTTTCATTAATTCCACCACCTTTTCTTGCAATAACAACACCCTCAAATACCTGAATCCTTTCTTTTTCTTCAGATTCTTTAATGCGTACATGCACCCTTACTATATCTCCTGGCCTAAAATCTGGTATATCAAGGCGCATCTCTTCCATTTCAAGACGTCTTATGATATCCATTTTTTTATCCTCCTACGCCTAATAATCTCAAAATAGTTTAAAACCTAAATAATCTATCTAGATATATGGCAACAGCACATCTCACAGAAAGATGGTTATATTGTGTTGGCCCTTTTATAGGCTCTAATACCATGTCTACTTCTTTATAGACATCTTCATGTAATCCAAAAGCCGTACCAAACAATAACATTAAAGGTTGCCTATTTTTTTTATTTAAAAGAAATTGTTCTCTTAATAGCTTACAAGAAATTACCTGCCCTTTATATCCTGCTGAGGTCGCAATAACAAGAGGAAATTTAGCAGTTTTTTTTAAAATTTCATTTTTTACAGATGTAAGATCGCTCTGTATACTAACAAGTTTTAAAGCCTCTTGTCTATCTGGATTAAGTATACCTCCTTTACCTTTTTGCCAATAATCTATGATTTCTGTAGCAATTTTTTGTTGTTCTTCATCTGGAGTAACAATAAAAAATTTTTTTACTCCATATGTTGTGCATGCCCTTGATATATCATGTATATCAAGGTTAGTTACAGCAGATACAATCTTGTTCCCTGTTCTATTTACAACAGGGTAGTGGAGTAATGTAACATAAATCTCAAAAATATTCGAGTCTTTAATATTACTATTTTTCATTTTTTAGCTTAATTAAAAGATTTTTTTCCTCTTTACTCAATTCTATTTTGTCTAAAAGATCTGGACGTCTTTTAAATGTTATTTCTAGTGATTTTTTTCTGCGCCATTTAGCAATTTTTTTATGGTCTCCACAAAGTAGTACGTCTGGGACCTTCCAACCCTTAAACTCTCTAGGTCTAGTGTAGTGAGGATATTCAAGAAGTCCTTTTGTATTACTGCTAAAAGATTCCTCTTTGGTTGAGGAGATTTTCCCAAGCACTCCAGGGAGCAGTCTTGCTACAGCATCTATGACTACCAGTGCAGCAGGTTCTCCACCAGATATAACATAGTCACCTATAGAGAGCTCCATATCTGCTAAATGTTCAGATACCCTTGCATCTATTCCTTCATAGCGTCCGCATATAAGAATTAATCTTTCTTTTTGGCTCAATTTTGTAGCTATCTCTTGGTTAAATAGCTCTCCTGAAGGCGTGAGTAATATTACATAACCCTTTTTATCTTGTGCTTGTAGATAAGAAAGAGCTTCAAAAATAGGCTCTATTTTCATTACCATACCTTCTCCACCGCCATAAGGTCTATCATCTGTAGTACGGTGGAGATCATGAGTGAAGTCTCTAAGGTTTATAGGATTGATACTTATAATACCTTTGTTAATAGCTCTAGCTAAGACTCCAAATTTTAGAGGAGAAGTAAAAAAGTCTGGGAAGATAGTGATTATATCAATTCTCATTTGCCTCAATAAGACCAGGTAGAGGATCTATTACCATTTGGCCTTGGTGCAAGTCTATTTTTAAAATTATCTCTTCTGTTGCAGGTATTAATATTTCTTTTTTATCTTTTCTTTCAACTACATAGACATCATGAGCGCCATTATTAAATATATAGGTTATAGTACCTAATTCTGTTCCCTTTTTAGTTACTACCTTAAGCCCATAAAGTTGATACCAATAATATTCATCTTCCTCTAAAGGTGGAAGGCACGATTTGTCTACATATACCTCCACCCCTTTCAAGGATTCAGCAGTAGTTCTATCTTTTATACCTTCTAAAGCAATTATTGCATACTTACCCTGTTCCCTGACTTTTTTAACAGGGTATCTAGAAAAACCAAACTTTTTGGGGAGATAAACTTCTGAATAGGCGGCAAATTGGGATATATCTTGACTATAAACTATAAGCTTTAGTTCTCCTTTTATCCCATGGGCCTTTACTATTTTTCCTACAGCTAATAAACGGCCCTTTGCCGCCATTTCTCTGTTAAGTTTTTTACTCCAAAATTTCTAGTACTGCTCTTTTTCTTAGTTTTGTAGAGGCAGCACTGAGAATCGTTCTCATTGCTCTGGCTGTACGACCTTGTCTCCCAATAACTTTACCCAGATCTTCTTTAGCCACCTTAAGTTCTATTACTGAAGTTTGTTCACCCTCTACCTCATTTACTTGGACTGCCTCAGGATGGTCCACTAGCGCCTTCGCTATGTACTCTATCAGCTCCTTCATTAGGTCCCTCCGCGCTAAAATTTAATATCTTCAAGCTAAAAGTATTCTTCTCTCTTTAATTGTTTTGAGAAGATTTTTTTAAATATCCACATCTAATTAAAAGACTTTTTACAGTGTGAGTAGGTTCTGCACCAATACCTAACCACTTATTTAATTTTTCGACATCTACTTTAAACTCAAAGGGTTCCTTTAATGGATCATATGTCCCTAAGATATCAAGAAATTTACCGTCTCTTGGAGCTTCAGAATTAGCTGCTACTACTCTATAGAATGGTCTCTTCTTGCGACCACCTCTACTTAAACGAATTCGTATTGGCATTTGTTCCTCCTAAGTATTCTCAAGTCTAAATTGATATATCAATTTTGTAGTATATACAAGTAATTTTGTAATCTTTTTGTAATATTTCTTTCTATAATTTTACATGGTTATGTTACATTGGGAATAAACCTCTTAATGCCTTAAATTTATTCTTTTTCATCTTCTTAAGCATCTTATTCATTTGAGCATAATTTTTAAGTAGCCTATTTACATCTTGTACACTTGTTCCACTGCCTTTTGCAATTCTTCTTCTACGGCTAGCATTTATTATTTGATAATTTCTTCTTTCCTCTGGAGTCATAGAATTAATTATAGCCTCTATCTGTATTAGTTCTTTTTCATCTGGCATCATTCCTTTAAGTTGTTTATTCATCTTATTGAAACCAGGAATCATAGAAAGTATTTGCTCAAGAGAGCCCATTTTTCGTATTTGTCTTAGCTGGTCTCTGAAATCTTCAAGGGTAAACTCATTATGTTCTAATTTCTTCTTAAGTTCTAAAGCCTTTTTTTGATCTATTGTCTCTTGAGCTTTTTCTATAAGGCTAAGAACATCTCCCATCCCTAATATTCTATTTGCCATTCTGTCAGGATGAAAGAGTTCTAACTCATCTAATTTTTCCCCAATTCCAATAAATTTAATCGGTCTGCCTGTAACAGACTGTATAGATAAAGCTGCTCCACCTCTAGCATCACCTTCTAATTTGGTAAGTATAACCCCTGTAATACCAATTTCTTCATGAAATTTTTTCGCAATATTTACTGCATCTTGCCCTGTCATTGCATCTGCAACCAATAGAGTTTCCTGTGGATCAAGTGCTTCTTTTAATCCTTTTAACTCTTTCATTAGGGCTTCATCTATATGGAGTCGTCCAGCAGTATCAACTATTACAGTATCTAAATGCATAAGATCAGCCTTTGATACTGCTTGAAGTCCAATATCTTTTACTGGAGTTCCTGGTTGAGTAGGATGTACCTCGATCTTTACTTGTTTCCCAAGTGTTTGTAGTTGTTCAATTGCAGCAGGACGTGATATATCTGCCGGCACTAAGTAAGGACGCCTACCACGTTTTTTTAACCATTTGGCAAGCTTAGCAGCTGTTGTGGTTTTACCAGAACCTTGAAGACCAACAAGTAATATAACAGCAGGTTGTTTCCCTGCTAAATTTAACCCTTGTCCTTTTTCCCCAAGTAATTTTATAAGCTCTTCATGTACTATCTTTATAACCTGTTGGGCAGGAGTAAGGCTTTCCATTACCTCCTGTCCAATAGCTCGCTTTTTTACATTAGCTATAAAATCTTTAACTACTTTATAATTAACATCAGCTTCTAGTAAAGCAAGACGTACTTCTCTTAGGGCTTGTTGTATATTTTCTTCTGATAATTTCCCGTAGCCTTTAAGCCTTTTAAATACTTTATCTAGTCGTTCACTTAAATTTTCAAACATAATTTTTTATATAAAATTTTTCTGATCTCGTTTTTCAAGTGATTAAGTAATTATTTAAGTATTGTCGATTTTTTGCAATCTCATAAGATTAACTAAGAGCTTAAAAGGTGTCAAGAAATGCTTTTTAAAAATTATATAAATTTT
>CAZODM010000048.1:0-16239 GCA_964578585.1 uncultured Desulfobacterales bacterium
ATATAAAAGATAGAGGTTATAGGATATAGAGATATCTTAAATCTAGCAGACATAAGTGATGAAAAAGATGTTTGGGTTAAAGAAGAATACAAAAAACAAGAGGTATTTCTCGATCCTAGAAATACCTCTTGTTTTTATAGCTTATTGAATGATTTTACTCTTTTGTATCTTGTTTAGAATTACTCTCTTGTACCTTTTCTTCAGCCTTACCTTCTTCAGCTTCACTGTCCTCCTCAGAATCTTGAGCTGAAGAAGAGGTTTGGTTATCTGCATCAAGATCTTGTTCTATATCAGAATCTGAAGACTGACTCTCTACCTCTTCGGATATTTCCTCTATCTTTTCTTCAGAAGAGGACTCTTTTATCTCCTCTTGTTCTTTAGAATCTTCCTTTTTCTCTGCTGCTAAATCCTTATCTGTTGCTTGAGGCACTACGCTAGGAGCCTCTGTAGTAGCCTTTGATGTCTTTTTAGAGGTCTTTTTAATCTTTTCTAAAGACTCCTCTACTGCCTCTACAACAGTCATCATAGCGGCATCGCCACGTCTTGGTCCAATACGTACTATACGTATATAACCACCATTTCTTGACTCAAAAACCTTTGCCCAGTGATTAAATAATTTATCTACTACCTGACGACTTCTAATCACTTGAAGCGCCTGCCTACGAGAATGAAGGCTACCTTCTTTTGCCAAGGTAACCATATGATCTGCAATACGCCTTACCTCTTTTGCCCTTGGCAATGTAGTTACAATGCGGCCATGCTCAAAAAGAGAGGTTACCATATTTCTGAGCATTGCCTGTCTATGTGGTGTTTTACAACCTAACTTTCTCGTCTTTCTTCTATGTCTCATGGCTTAACTACCCTTTTTCTTCTCTCTTTTATCTGGCGGCACCCAGCCTTCAAGCTTCATTCCAAGCTCAAGTCCTAGCTCTTTTAACACAGTCTTAATCTCATTTAAAGACTTTCGACCAAAGTTTTTGGTCTTAAGCATCTCTTGTTCTGTACGCTGTACCAATTCTCCAATATAATGAATATTTGCATTTTTAAGACAGTTAGCAGAACGAACAGACAGTTCTAATTCATCTACTAATCTATCAAGGTTTTCACGATTAATTTGATCTTTTTCTTCAGTCTCTTCAATAGGAGGCTCTTCCTCCTCACTGAAGTTTATAAATACGCTAAACTGTTCTTTTAAAATCTTTGAGGCATAAGCTACTGCATCCTCAGGCGTTACAGTTCCATCAGTCCAAACTTCTAAAGTAAGCTTATCGTAGTCTGTAACTTGCCCAACTCTTGCCTGAGAGACAACAAAATTGACCTTTTTAATTGGAGAAAATATAGCATCTATTGCCAATGTACCTATAGGCTGTTCTGGATCTTTATTTTTATCTGCAGGGACATAACCTTTGCCCCACTTAACTACCATCTCCATACGAAGATGGGCATCTTCTCCTAAGGTGGCAATATGATGTTCCGGATTCATAATCTCCACACCACCTTCAGGAGCTATAATGTCTCCTGCAGTTGCAATACAAGGTCCTTTTTTATCAAGAACAAGCCTTTTAGACTCATCCTTAAATAATTTTAATCTAACACCTTTTAGGTTCAAGATGATGTCTGTTACATCTTCTAATACACCCGGAACGCTTGCTAATTCATGGAGGACCCCGTCTATCTTAACGGATACAATAGCCGCTCCTTGAAGAGATGAAAGAAGTACTCTTCTTAATGCGTTACCTAAGGTAACACCATAGCCTCGTTCAAGCGGCTCACACACAATCTTGGCATAGTTGGGATCTTCCTCGTCCTTTATCACCTCAACACGCTTAGGACGAATCAATTCACGCCAGTTCCTGTAGAATGGAATCTGTTCTGTAGTCATAACTCCCATCCGGCCTTTTAAAGGATCTTTATCCTTATTTTTTTACTTAGAATAGAACTCAACAATAAACTGTTCCTTAATCGGCATTGTAATATGATGCCGTTCAGGAAGTGCCTTGACCTTACCCTTAAAATTCTCTACATCAAGCTCTAACCAATCAGGGATACCTTTTCTAGCAACTGCTTCCATTGCCTCTTTAATAGGCTGTATATCCCTGCTTTTTTCTCTTACCTCTATCACATCCCCTACTTTTACAAGAAAAGAAGGAATATCAACTCTGCGACCATTTACTAAAAAATGACCATGGCGAACTAACTGCCTTGCCTGTGCTCTAGAAACAGCAAAGCCAAGTCTATATACTACATTATCAAGTCTTCTTTCTAAAAGTCGTAACAAATTGGTACCTGTAACACCTTTTTGCCTATCTGCCTCCTGGAAATAGGCTCGGAATTGAGACTCTTGTATACCATAAATTCTTCTAACTCTTTGCTTTTCACGAAGTCGAACCCCATAGTCAGAAACCTTTACTCTTGCCTGACCGTGCTGCCCTGGAGCATAACTGCGTCTTTCAAAAGCACATTTATCTGTATAACAACGCTCTCCTTTTAAAAAGAGCTTCATTCCTTCTCTGCGACATAATCTACATCTTGGTCCTGTATATCTAGCCAACTTGCCTTCCTCCCTAAATGACAAAAATTATAAGGACTATACCCTCCGCCTCTTTGGAGGACGACATCCATTGTGCGGAATTGGTGTTACATCTCTTATGACAGTAATCTCAAAATTACCTGCTGCCTGAAGTGCTCTAAGTGCAGTTTCTCGCCCAGATCCCGGACCTTTAATATTAACTTCTATTTTTCTCATCCCTTGTTCTGCAGCCCTTTTAGCAGCAGCCTCTGCTGCCATCTGAGCTGCAAAAGGAGTACCTTTTCTTGATCCCTTAAAACCTTGAGTACCTGCACTTGCCCATGCAATTGTATTACCTTGTTTGTCTGTAATAGTTACAATAGTATTGTTAAATGTAGCTTGAATATGGGCAATCCCTTCAGGGACAATCTTTTTCTCTTTTTTAGGGCCTCTTCTGCCACGTCTTTTAGCAGATGCCATTTATATTTCCTCCTATGACAATAAAAAACTTAAGACTTTTTCTTCTTTCTTATAACTGCACGTCTTGGACCTTTCCTCGTCCGTGCATTTGTACTGGTTCTTTGACCTCTTACAGGAAGCCCTCTTCTATGTCTTAACCCTCTATAGCAACCAAGATCCATCAGACGCTTTATGTTCATTGCAACTTCACGTCTTAGATCACCCTCAACTTTGTATTTTGTATCAATTATGCGTCTGATGGCAGTAATGTCTTCATCTGTGAGTTCATCTGTCTTTTTATTCCAGTCAATACCTGCTTCATCTAATATCTTTTGAGCAGAACTGCGCCCAATTCCATAAATATAAGTAAGCGCAATCTCCATACGTTTGTTCTTTGGTAAATCTACACCTGCAATCCTAGCCACGTAACTCCCCCTTTACTAACCTTGACGCTGTTTGTGTTTTGGATTTGAACAAATAACCCTTACAATACCTTTACGCCTTATAATTTTACAATTTTTACATCTCTTTTTTACTGATGCCTGTACTTTCATGGCACTTACTCCAAAAATATCTTTAAGTTAATAATAATTATCTAGAACGATAAACTATACGCCCTCTAGTTAAATCATAAGGTGAAAGCTCAACTGTTACTCTATCTCCTGGAAGTATTCTAATATAATGCATCCTCATCTTTCCAGATATATGAGCCAACACCTTATGTCCATTATCTAACTCCACCCTAAACATTGCATTGGGAAGGGTCTCTAAAACCTTGCCTTCTACCTGTATTGCATCTCCCTTTGCCATTAGCCCTCCAGTTCTGAGGTTTTAAGCCTTTTTAAACCCTACTTAAAATCTCTGCATTACCCTTTGTAATCAGTATTGTATGTTCAAAATGGGCAGAAAGCGATCCATCAACTGTAACAGCAGTCCAACCATCTGCCAAGACCCTTACCTCACTCGTCCCTTCATTTACCATTGGCTCTATAGCAATACACATTCCTGCTTTTAGTAAAGGCCCTTGCCCAGGTCTTCCATAGTTAGGAACCTCTGGCGGTTCATGTAAATTACGGCCAATGCCATGCCCAACAAACTTCTTTACAACAAAATAACCTTTAGATTCTACAAAACTCTGTATAGCAAATGAAATATCCTGTACTCTATTGCCTGCTTTTGCCTTTGATATGCCCTCATAAAGAGCTTTTTCTGTAATATCTAACAAATCCTGTACTCGTTTACTTGGCTTGCCAACACATACAGAAAGTGCGGCATCACCATAATAATCCTCATAAATAGAACCTAAATCTAGACTCACTAAATCACCTTCAGCTAAAAGTCTGTGTGCTGAAGGAATACCATGTACTACTTCAGAATTTATAGAAACACAAAGCGAGGCCGGATATCCATGATATCCTAAAAATGCCGGCCTTGCACCCCGTTTTTCTATCTCTTCTTTTGCAATATTGTCTAAATCCTTTGTGCTCATCCCAGCACAAATCTTTTCTTTTAAAATCAAAAGTACTTCTGCAACAATTCTATTAGCAACCCGCATGCGTTCTACTTCCCATTCACTCTTAATGGGAATCTTTTTTATAAATTTACGTTTTTTTAAAAGCCTACTATGCATGCGGATATCAAAATCTTTAAAGTTTAGCGCCTACCCCTTACTCGGCCAGCTCTCATAAATCCTTCATAATTTCTTGTAATTAAATGGCTCTCAAGCTGACCCATAGTATCCATTGCAACTCCTACTACGATCAAAAGGGCAGTGCCGCCAAAATAAAATGGCACGTTAAATTTTGTAATTAAAATACTAGGAAGCACACACACTGCTGCTACATATATAGCACCAATTAATATAATCCTTGAAAGTACCTTATCAATATATTCTGCTGTACGCCTTCCTGGTCTAATTCCCGGGATATAACCTCCATACTTTTTAAGATTATCTGCCATATCCACAGGATCATAGGTTATAGCTGTATAAAAATAACAGAAAAATATAATTAAAACTACATATATTATCTCATAGCTCAAACTACCTGGCATAAGTGCTCTTGCAATCTTTTGCATCCAAGGTATCTGAACAAAATTAGCAATTGTAGCAGGAAACATTATCAAAGAAGATGCAAAAATAGGTGGAATAACACCCGCTGTATTAACCTTTAGAGGTAAATGAGTACTTTGTCCACCATAAACCCTTCTTCCAACTACACGTCTTGCATAATGAATTGGAATACGCCTATGTGCACGCTCCATAAAACAAATAAATGCTACAACCGCTATCATTAATACTAACAATAAGATTAAAAATGCTACATGAATCTCACCTGTCTCAACTAAACTAAATGTATTGTAAATAGCTGAAGGCATTCTTGCCACAATACCAGCAAAGATTATAAGAGAAATCCCGTTGCCTACTCCTCGCTCAGTAATCTGTTCACCTACCCACATTAAAAACACAGAACCTGTCATAAGAGTAAGTGCAGTAAATAATCTAAAAGCCCACCCAGGATGTGCCACCACTGGCACTCCTGTTGGAGCTGTCATTTGTTCAAGTCCAAAAGCAATACCAAAACCCTGAATAAGACTCAATATAACAGTACCATATCTAGTATATTGACTTATCTTTTTGCGACCTTCTTCACCCTCTTTTTTAAGCTGCTCTAAATATGGTACCGCAACAGTTAAAAGCTCTAAAATAATAGCAGCACTAATGTAGGGCATTACCCCTAACGCAAGTACAGACATCCTCTGTAGGGCACCACCTGAAAACATATTAAACATACCAAAAAGGGTGCCTCGAGTCCGCTCAAAAAAAGCTGCTAATGCACTTACATTAATACCCGGAGTAGGTATCTGTACACCAAGTCTATAAACTGCAAGCATAAACAGGGTGAAACCAACCCTGCGCCTTAACTCCGGAATCTTTGCTAGGCCTTCCCAACCACCATTCACTTCTTAGGCCCCTTTCGGAGAAAGTATCTCTACCTTTCCCCCTGCAGATTCTATCTTTTCTTTTGCGCTCTTGCTAACAGCATGAGCTTTTACTGTAACTGCAATAGAAATCTCACCATCACCTAATATCTTAAGAAGCTCTAGTTTCTTAGGAACACGTCCTTTTGACTTTGCAATGTTGATATCTACTACACCATTTTCAGCAATCTTATCGAGATCCTTAACATTTAAAATTCCATACTCTTTGCGAAATGGATTCTTAAACCCCCTCTTAGGAAGCCTCCTGAAAAGAGGCATCTGCCCACCTTCAAAACCAGGTCTAACTCCTCCACCAGAACGGGAATTTTGACCTTTTTGACCTCTACAGGCAGTCTTACCATGTCCAGAACCAGGACCTCGACCAACTCTTTTCCTTTTATGTTTTGAACCCTCAAAGGGATGCAGACTATCTAGTCTGATCATGTCTAAGCACCTCTCAATAAATACTAAGCAGCAACAATATCTTCTGGCTTTTTCCCTCTACGACGTGCAACCATGTTTACATCTTCTAATTCTTTTAAACCTTCAAAGGTCGCACGAACAACATTGTGAGGATTATTGGATCCAAGACACTTTGTCAAAATATCTTGGATCCCAGCCGCCTCCATAATTGCTCTCACAATAGTACCTGCAATAACTCCTGTACCAGGAGAAGCTGGTTTTAAAAGAACTCTACCTGCTCCAAAATGACCTATCACTTCATGTGGTATTGTACGTCCCACAAGAGGGATCTCTATCATATTCTTACGAGCACGTTCACTTGCCTTACGAAGGGCCTCTGGTACTTCTTTGGCTTTACCATGCCCAAAGCCTACTCGACCCTTTCCATCTCCGACAATAGCAAGGGCGGTAAAACTAAAACGTCTACCACCTTTTACAACCTTTGCTACACGATTTATATATACAATCTTTTCAATTAGCTCTTGCTGATCACTTTGTTTTTCAAGCAAGGTCATCTCCTTATCCCTCTTAATTTTAGAAGTCTAATCCTGCCTCTCTAGCACCTTCTGCTAAGGCTTTTACTCTTCCATGATACATATATCCACCACGATCAAATGCTACTTTCTTTATACCTTTTGAAATAGCTTTTTGAGCTACAAGCTTACCTACCTCTGTAGCAACAGCCTTTTTACCAGAAAGATTTGCCCTGATCTGTTTTATTTCAGGGCTTAAAGACGAAGCAGCAACTAATGTATGTCCTTTTGTATCATCTATAATTTGAGCATATATATGCTTTGCACTCCTAAAAACGGCAAGCCTTGGCCGTTCACTAGTACCACTTAAACGCTTTCTAATGCGCATCTTGCGCCTTCTTCTTGCAATTACCTTTGGATTTGTCTTGCCCATGGCCTTCCTCTATAACAAACCATTTAGATATTTAGGTCTATTTCTTGGCTGCAGCTTTTCCAGCCTTCCTTATGATTTCCTCATCTACGTAACGAATACCTTTGCCTTTATATGGTTCAGGCGGCCTAAGCGCCCGTATCCTTGCAGCAGTAAGTCCTAAAAGCTCTTTATCAATACCTTCTAAAGTAATCTTTATATCCTTTTGACGCTCAACCTTGGCAGTTATACCTTTTGGCAATGGGAACTCAATTGGATGAGAAAATCCTATATTGAGCTTAAGCGTATTACCTTGAGCATCTACCTTGTAACCAATTCCAACTACTAAGAGCTCCTTCTTAAAACCTTGGCTTACTCCAACAACCATGTTATTCAAAAGAGAACGCGTTAAGCCATGAATAGCCCTACAGTATCTTGAATCATTAGCCCTTTTTACAACTAGATTGTCTCCGTCAAGCTCAGCACTTGCTAATGGATGAATTGTGCGGCTTAACTCTCCTTTTGGACCTTTTACTGTAATATTTTGTCCCTCTATCTTAACTGTAACCCCTTTAGGAATGGGTATTGGCTTTTTCCCTATTCTTGACATGGATCCACTCCTACCAAACTGCACAAATCAATTCACCACCAACTTTTAATTTGCGCGCTTGGGCATCTGTTAATACACCTTTAGATGTAGAAATAATAGCTATTCCTAAACCATTGCGGATCTTTGGAAGATCCTCATACCCTGCATAAAGACGCCTTCCAGGTTTACTAAGCCTTTTTAATCCTTTTAACGAAGGCTGTCCTTGATAATACTTAAGGGTAAGTCTAAGAATGCCCTGTTTGCCATCTTTTATAAATTTGTAATTTGAAATATACCCTTCTTCCTTTAATATCCTGGCAATCTCTTTTTTAATACCAGAAGCAGGTATATCTACCCGGTCATGCTTAGCCTTGACCGCATTACGTATTCTGGTCAGCATGTCTGCAATAGGATCAGTCATCGACATAGCTGTATTATCTCCTTAATAAACACTATATAAAAATTTACCAACTAGCCTTTGTAACACCAGGAATTAATCCAGAAGATGCCATCTTTCTAAAACAAATCCTACAAAGGCCAAACTTCCTCAAATATCCTCTTGGACGTCCACATATTGGACAACGATTATACTTCCTAACCTTAAACTTGGGCTTCCTTTGTGCTTTTACCATCAGGGCCTTGCGTGCCAAGATTCCCCTCCTTTTTTAACTCCTAAACTTATCGCCTAAAGGGCATGCCAAGACAGTCTAACAAAAACTTGGCTTCTTCATCTGTCTTGGCTGTTGTTACCACTGTTACATTCATACCCTTTACCTTATCTATCTTATCATAATCAATTTCAGGAAAGATTACATGCTCTCTTATGCCAAGGGTATAGTTTCCTCTACCATCAAATCCTCTTGGAGATACCCCTCTAAAATCCCTAACTCTAGGAAGGGCAATCCTTACAAGTTTGAGTAGAAAATCATACATGCGTCTACCACGTAGGGTAACTCTACATCCAATTGGCATCCCTGCTCTTAACTTAAATGCTGCGATAGACT
The DNA here is from genome assembly GCA_964578585.1 of uncultured Desulfobacterales bacterium. Taxonomy (GTDB): domain Bacteria; phylum Desulfobacterota; class Dissulfuribacteria; order Dissulfuribacterales; family JAMONC01; genus JAMONC01. The sequence continues at coordinate 8,885 of CAZODM010000048.1, forward strand.
TTTTAGCCCTTGTAATAACAGGCTTTTGTCCTGCAATAAGAGCAAGTTCTTCAACAGCATTATCAAGAATCTTGGGATTCTGGATTGCCTCTCCTAGTCCCATATTTAATACTATCTTTTCAATCTTTGGGACTTCAAAGGGATTCTTATAACCAAAGCGCTCCATTAATTTTGGAACACACTCATTTTTATATATCTCTAACAGCAAGGACATGCCTAGCTCGCCTCCAATTTAAATTCCTACTTACTCTCAGGCTCTATAATTTCACCGCACTTCTTACAAACTCTTACCTTCTTGCCATCTTCTAATATCTTACGCCCAATACGTACAGGGTCTGTACACTTAGGACATATAAGCATAAGATTAGAAAGATGTATTGGCGCAGGCTTCTCTACAATACCACCTTGAGTCCCAGGACCTGGCTTTAGATGGCGCTTTACAATGTTGGCATCTTCTACTATAGCGCGTCCCTTTTTTCTATCTATAGATAGAATCTTGCCAACCTTACCCCTATCTTTGCCCGCCATAATCATAACACGATCATTTTTACGAAGATATGTTCGGACCTTTTCCACTTTCTTCTTTCTTCTCTTACGTGCCATCATTAAATTAGCCTCCTACAACACCTCTGGTGCAAGAGATATTATCTTCATAAAATGCTTGGCACGAAGCTCCCTTGCAACCGGACCAAAAATTCTTGTACCAACAGGTTCTCCATATTGGTTGATAAGTACAGCAGCATTCTCATCAAAACGAATCAGAGAACCATCTGGCCTTGGAAGCTCCTTTTTAGTCCGAACTACTACTGCACGGGCAACATCTCCCTTTTTAACCTTAGAATTAGGCAAGGCTTCCTTTACAGATACCACAATCACATCACCGATCCTGGCATAACGCCTACCTGTCCCTCCAAGGACCCGAATACAAAGTACCCGTTTGGCTCCTGAATTATCTGCAACGTTTAATATGCTTTCCTGTTGGATCATGGCTGATCCCTTCCTTTCCTATACAGCCCTCTCAACAATAGTCTTTACTACCCAACGTTTCCGTCTGCTAAGAGGTCTGCTTTCTTCAATCATGACTCGATCCCCTACCTTACACTCATTCTGGGGATCATGAGCCATATATTTTTTATGACGCTGAATATATTTCCCGTAAATTGGGTGCTTAAAACGTCTTGTTACTCGCACCACTACGGTTTTATCCATCTTATCGCTAGTTACTGTTCCAATAAGGGTCCTGCGCAGTCCTTTGGTCCCCATATTCTACTCCATTTCTTAAGACTCAGCCTGGGCTGCAAGCTGCCGTTCTCTTATGATTGTCTTAACACGAGCAATATCTCTTCTGACCTGACGAATACGCATAACATTCTCTAATTGATGCGTTGCATGCTGAAAACGTAAGTTAAAAAGCTCGTGCCTTAAATCCTTCTCTTTTGCCATTAACTCTTCCAGGCTCAAATCTCGAAGCTCTTGGGCCTTCATAGCATCTCACTCCTAGCTACAATTTTTGTTGGTATTGGCAACTTATGAGCTGCCAACCTCAAGGCTTCTCTGGCCAGAGCCTCGTCAACCCCCTCCATTTCATAGAGGATACGGCCTGGCTTTACCACTGCTACCCAGTACTCAACAGAACCTTTTCCGCTACCCATACGGGTCTCAGCAGGTTTCTTGGTAACAGGTTTATCAGGAAAAACCCTGATCCAAATCTTACCACCACGACGTACATGTCTAGTAATAGCAATACGAGCAGCCTCAATCTGTTGCGCAGTAAGCCTTCCACGGCCAAGAGCCTTTAAACCAAAATCTCCAAAAGCCAATCTGTTGCCCCTTTGAGCAACACCCTTAATGCGCCCTTTTTGCTGCTTTCTATATTTAACTCTTTTTGGACTGAGCATGTCTATAATCCTCTTTTTGTTTTTTTAATATTTCTATATTCGAAGAGGCTCTGTTGCTCCATGCTTTTCAGGAAGAATCTCTCCCTTAAATATCCAGACCTTTACCCCAATTACACCATATGTCGTCTTTGCCTCTGCAAAGCCATAGTCAATATCTGCTCTTAAAGTATGTAGAGGTACTCGTCCCTCAAGGTACCACTCTCTTCTGGCCATCTCAGCTCCACCAAGCCTTCCAGCACACTGTATCCTTATCCCTTGAGCCCCAAACTTAAGAGCAAGTCCAACTGCCCTTTTCATCGCTCTTCTAAAGGAAATCCTTCTTTCAAGTTGTGAAGCAACATTCTCTGCTACAAGTTGAGCATCTGTCTCTGGACGTCTAACCTCTGTAATATCAATTAAAACAGCCTTATTTATCTCTTTCTCTAATCCCTTTTTAAGAGCGTCTATTTCTACACCCTTTTTACCAATTACAATACCTGGTCTTGCAGTGTGTATCCTAATTCTTAGACGCTGAGAAGCCCTCTCTGTACCAAGTCGCTCTATCTCAATCTTAGAGATACCAGCATGATAAACTCGCTCTTTAATAAATTTGCGAATCTTAAAATCCTCGTAAACTAAAGAAGGAAATTCCTTCTCAGCATACCAACGAGAGTCCCACGTACGTGTAATTTTCAGCCTAAGGCCAATGGGGTTGACTTTCTGTCCCAAGGTCTCCTCCCAATTCTTTTCCTTATGTCTTTAAGCTTCATCCAATACAATTGTTATATGAGACAACCTATGCTTTATACCATAAGCACGTCCCATTGCCCGCGGACGCCATCGTTTTAGACGAGGCCCCTCATCTACAACTATCTTTTTAATATACAAAGTCTCTATATCAATACTGGGGTTCTGATCCGCATTAGCCAAAGCAGATTCTAATACCTTCTTAATAATACGAGCACCTTTTTTAGGCATAAAACTCAAAATCGTAAGGGCCTCACCTACTGGCTTACCTCTTACCACATCTGCTACCAGTCGGGCCTTCTGCGGAGAAATCCTTATATATTTAGCAACTGCCCGTGCTTCCATAACAACTAAACCCCTCTTTCTTTAAGAACACTCTACTTCTTCTTGGCTTTTTTAGCCTTCTTGTCCGCAGCGTGTCCATAAAATGTTCTAGTTGGTGAAAACTCGCCGAGCTTATGCCCGACCATATTCTCTGTAATAAATACAGGAATAAACTTTCTGCCATTATGGACCGCAAAGGTCAATCCTACCATCTCTGGAATAATCATTGACCGCCTAGACCATGTTTTAATAACCTTGCGGTCATTGGTCTCTCTTGCCTTGCGCACCTTTTTTAGTAGATGCTCATCTACAAAGGGACCCTTTTTTAAAGAACGTGGCATCGTCCCTCCTTCATCCTTTCACTCTAACTATTTACGACGACGTATAATAAATGCGTCGCTTGGTTTCTTCTTTCTAGTCTTATATCCCTTTGTTGGCCAACCCCAAGGACTACATGGATGCCTACCACCAGAAGAACGTCCTTCACCACCACCCATTGGATGATCAACTGGGTTCATAGCAACACCTCTAACCCTTGGACGTCGACCAAGCCACCTACTACGTCCAGCCTTGCCAATAGAAACATTTTCATGATCTAAATTACCAACCTGACCTATAGTAGCAAGGCATCTCTCATGAAACATCCTTACTTCACCACTTGGTAACCTAAGCTGTACATAATTGCCTTCTTTTGCCATTACCTGTGCAGCAGCCCCTGCACTCCTTACAATCTGTCCACCCTTTCCTGGCCTCATCTCTACATTGTGGACCAATGTACCAAGTGGCATATTTTTAAGAGGCATGGTATTGCCTGGCTTTACATCTACCAGATCCCCTGAAATTACTTCATCCCCAACTTTTAATCCCAAGGGGGCAATAATATAACGTTTTTCGCCATCCTTATAGTGGAGAAGAGCAATCCTTGCAGAACGATTAGGATCATACTCTATTGCAGCAACTTTAGCAGGTATACCAAACTTATCACGCTTAAAATCTATGATCCTATACTTCCTTTTATGCCCCCCACCTCTGTGACGAGCAGTTACTCGTCCGTATACATTTCTGCCACCTGTCTTCTTTAAAGGCTCTAATAAAGAGCGTTCTGGTTCCTTCTTAGTTAAGTCTGGATCAACCAGAACACTCATAAAACGCCTTCCTGGAGATGTTGGCTTATAATATTTTACGGGCATCTATTTAATCCCCCATCAATACATTAATAACAACTAAACACCTTCAAAAAATTCTATCTTGTGCCCTGGCTCAAGGCGAACTATTGCCTTCTTCCTTTTACTCCTATAACCAAAGCTACGACCAAGGCGTTTGGGTTTACCTTTTACCCACATTGTCCTTACAGACATTACTTTTACTTTAAATATTTGTTCTACTGCCTTTTTAATCTCTATCTTATTTGCCCTTGGATCTACCTCAAACACAACTTGATTATTATACTCATTCATTAAAGTTGATTTCTCTGTAACCCAAGGACCTTTTATAATTGTATAATTCTCACTCATGGCCTAAGCCTCTCTTCTATTTTGGCCACAGCAGGCTCATGTATTATTACATAGTCATATCTCAAAAGGTCATAAACATTTAGACCCTCTTGTCTTAACACCTTTACATAAGGAATATTTCTAGCAGAAAGCTCTACTACTTGATCAGGCTCACTTGTTATAATAACTGCCTTCCTTGTACCATCAGAAAACCTATCTACTAACTGAGCCATGCTCTTGGTCTTAATCTCACTAAGACCAAAATCCCTTAACACAAAGAGCTTATCTGAACCTAGCTTATCACTAAGTGCCATTCTAAGTGCAAGAGCTCTTACCTTTTTAGGTAATTTATATGCATAAGAACGTGGCTTAGGTCCAAATACTGAACCACCTCTTTTCCAAACAGGAGAGGTATTGGAACCAGCCCTTGCCCTGCCTGTACCCTTTTGCCGCCAAGGTTTACGACCACCACCACTTACTTCATTTCTGCGCTTTGTACAGGCAGTTCCAGCCCTACGTTTGGCCATTTGCCAACGTACAACCTCCTGTAAGAGCTCTGCTCGTACAGGCACTCTAAAGACCTCATCCTGTACCGTTAGCTCTCCAACTTTTTGCTTTTGTGCATCATATACTGCCAGGGTTGCCATAATCTTTACCTGTCTCCCTTTTATATCAAGGCCGCTTACTTACACCTAATACATACCATCTGATTTACTGCACCAGGCACTGCACCTTTTACCAAAAGCAAATTCTCTTCTGGACGTATATCAACTACCATTAAGTTACGTACAGTAACTGTCTCACCACCCATACGGCCTGGCATTCGTTTACCTTTTATTACCTTTGACGGAAACGCACTTTGCCCCGTGGATCCCATGGTACGATGGTGTTTAGAACCATGAGCCATTTTACCACGATGAAATCCCCAGCGTTTGATGGTACCAGCAAACCCTCTTCCTTTGCTAATACCTGTAACATCTACTAACTGTTTTATATCAAGATCTTTTAAAGTAAGCTCCTGACCCAATTCATAATCATCAGGATTATCTACCTTTACTTCACGGATATAATAAAAACCATGGTCTAAACCCGCCTTCTTTACATGACCTCTTTCAGGCAAATTAAGCCTACTCAAACGCTTGGGTTTAAATCCTAATTGTAAAGCATTATATCCTTCACGCTCTACTGTCTTCTTTTGAAGCACTGTACATGGACCTACCTCCAGTACAGTAACAGCTACAGATTGTCCATCTGGGGCAAAGACGCGAGTCATTCCGACCTTGCGGCCCATCATACCTCTTAATCCGGCCATGACGTATCGTCCTTTTCTCAGCTTTTTTAAAGCTTAATCTCTACATCTACCCCTGCAGAAAGCTCAAGCTTCCCAAGGGCATCTATTGTCTGTTGCGTTGGTTCAAGAATATCTACTAGTCTCTTGTGAGTACGAATCTCAAACTGCTCTCTGGACTTTTTGTCAATATGGGGCGACCTCAATACTGTGTAACGACTAATAGAAGTGGGTAGGGGAATAGGACCTACTACCCTTGCCCCTGTCCTTTTAGCAGTATCAACTATCTCACTAACAGACTGATCTAACTGCTTATGATCATAACCCTTAAGGCGAATTCTTATTCTTTGTGTTTGAAGCATCATTTTAGGTACCTCTTACCTCTAAAAATTTGAGGACCTTTAATATGTAAAGTTATTCCTCTTTTTACTCAAGAATCTTAGAGACGACACCAGCACCAACAGTACGGCCACCTTCTCTAATTGCAAACCTTAATCCTTCTTCCATCGCTATGGGCTGGATCAACTGTACCTCTAACTGTACATTGTCCCCAGGCATTACCATCTCTACTCCCTCTGGTAGTGTCACCACTCCAGTTACATCTGTAGTCCTAAAATAAAACTGTGGCCTATATCCTGAGAAAAATGGCGTGTGCCTACCACCTTCCTCCTTGCTCAATATGTATACCTCACACTGAAACCTCATATGAGGTGTTATACTTCCAGGCTTCGCTACTACCTGACCCCTCTCTACTTCATCCCTCTTTATACCTCTTAACAATACTCCTATGTTGTCTCCTGCCCTTCCTTCATCCAATACCTTCCTGAACATCTCTAAACCAGTACATACCGTCTTCTGCGTCGGCCTTAAACCTACTATCTCTACCTCATCCCCTACATGTATTACGCCTCTCTCTACCCTTCCTGTTACCACTGTGCCTCTTCCTGATATGCTAAATACATCCTCTATCGGCATCAAAAATGGCTTGTCTATATCCCTCTTTGGCTCAGGTATATAATTGTCTAGTGCATCCATTAACTCCCAAATGCACTTCGTCTTCTCTGGATCTGTAGGATTATTCAATGCCTCTAATGCTGAACCCTTTATGATCGGTACATCATCCCCAGGAAACTCATACTTGCTTAAAAGCTCCCTTAACTCTAACTCCACTAACTCTATAAGCTCAGGATCATCTACCATGTCACACTTGTTCAAAAATACTACTATCGCAGGAACCCCTACCTGCCTAGCCAAAAGTATATGCTCTCTCGTCTGTGGCATTGGACCATCGTCCGCCCCTACTACCAGTATCGCTCCATCCATCTGCGCTGCACCTGTAATCATGTTCTTTATATAGTCCGCGTGACCTGGACAATCTACATGCGCATAGTGCCTCTTCTCTGTCTCATACTCAACATGTGCAGTGGCTATCGTTATCCCCCTCTCTCTCTCCTCTGGCGCCTTGTCTATCTCATCAAATGGTGTGTAGTCTGCCCAGCCCTTCTGCTCCGCTAATACCCTCGTTATCGCTGCTGTTAGCGTAGTCTTCCCATGGTCTATGTGCCCTATCGTCCCTACATTTACGTGCGGCTTCGTCCGCTCAAATTTCTTCTTTCCCATGTTACT
>CAZODM010000049.1:0-16071 GCA_964578585.1 uncultured Desulfobacterales bacterium
AATCTGAAAAGGATTTAAGTATGAAAAAATATAACATTAACTACATAAAAATTATCACAAACATCTTTCTCGTATCTCTATCTATCTTCTTATGTAGTTGTGCTATAACTACAAATAAGTCTATACCATTAAAAGAATTTATGACTTCCTTATCAAAGGATATAGCTTGTCTAGAATTTTGTTCTAGTCAAAATGGAGCTCCACTATTTGCTGTTAATGATCCTATAGATATAAATTTAAACATTGCATATTCTAATAATATAGAAGCTGATGTGTCTGGAAGTAGTTATGCTATCCCTGTTGTAGTAACTGCTGGAACCTCCAAATCTAACTCTGGTTCATTACATATGAAGTTATATCTAGTAAATAATTATAGACTTATTAAGATTATAACAAATGATACTACTAAAAAATACAAAGATGTAACTTTGTTTAATCAAATTATAAATAATCAAGAATACTTATATATTGTTGGCATTGAAATTGAGAACAATAAAAATTATAAAATAATAAAAAGGATAAAAATGTCTAATATCAAAAAGATAATAATATTAGCACCGGCTAAAAAACAAAATATAAATTGTAAATGTAAAGAATAAAATCAATCCAATGAGGGCTGATTCTAACAATAGAGATTTTAAGAGTATCTTTAGTGAAGAACTTAAAGTTGTCTTCAGACGTCGTTGTAGATTAAAAACCAAGTTAGTAAATAGATATTCAAAAAAAGAAGTTTCAAATGAAAAAGATATTAAAAATAGTGTAGAAAATGATACTAACCTGATTGGTTTAAGTCTTTCAGGTGGTGGAATACGCTCTGCTCTTTTAAACTTAGGGGTATTACAGGAACTATCAAGACTTGGGCTTTTAAAAGTTATAGATTTTTTAAGTACTATTTCTGGAGGTGGATATATTGGAGGTTGCTTATCAAGCCTTCTTTCTATAAGAGAGATAGATAAATTAACTTTTGGCGATAAGATATTCTCCTTTCTTTCCGATAAAGATACAGCCCTTTTTAGTACCAGTTGGGAAAATTTCCCCTTTAGAGATCATCCCCTTGGAGAAAAGCCTTTTAGCAATAAAAAGCTTGACAATAAGAGCTCTAAAAAAGCAAATCATAAGGACTGGTGTGCCCCTTTTTATCCTAAAACCCAAATGAAACACCTAAGAAACCACTCAAACTATCTAATCCCAGGCAACAACTTCTATGAGTTCTTAAAAAGTTGTGGTGCTCTATTGCTCAATTTCATATATCCGTTTTTGTGGTTTTTATCTATATTAACCCTTATAGTTATATCCTATATGTGGTTGATCTCCTTTGTTTCTCAAAAGCCTCATACATATATTTGTATGATTAAAAGTCATATTGTTACAAATATATTAATACATTTTTTTCAAAATAAATTAACTTTATATTTATTTACGATTGCCATTATACAAACATTAATATACTTTTATTTTAAATATAGAAAATCAAAAAAGAATTTTAAACAAAAAATACATAGACTCGATAATATAGATAAAATTAATTTAACTTTAACTTTTATTATCATTTTAGGTTTTATATTAATATATAAAAATTTTTATCCTATTGTTTATATCAATAGATCTTTACCTTACTGTTTTTTGTTAATACCTGTTTTATATAGTATTTTTATGTTTCTTATTAGTTTTTTACTTATTGTATTCTTTTCAGTATTTCTAAAAGATAAATTATATTATATATTAAATGATTTTTATTTATTTATGTCATTTGTGATTTGGTTTATTCTATTTGGAATTTTATTTGTTATTTTACCTAATTTTATAAAATCAGATATAAATATAATAATTAAATTAGCTATTGAATTATTTATTATAATTGTCTTTAAACTCTTACTTAAAATACCAGTCAATGTTAATATTAAAACTACTAATATTTTAAATAATATAATTAGTGCTTTATCAAGCAATCCAAAAATTAGAAATATTGTTGTGAATATATTAACTATAATCTTTTTGTTAGTTCTAATAATTATAATAGGTAATATACTTGATAAAGCAATCTGGAATGGAAACTGGCTACATAGTTCTTTCATTAAAAATTGTTATTTATATTTTACTATTATATCTTTAGTTATATTAAGTTTTGTTATTATACCAACTATTGATCTCAATCAAATATCAGATCACTCTTTCTATAAAAAGAGACTTTCAGAGGCATTCTTACAGACATCTATAAGATGTATAGACACTCATGTTACAAAAATAGTCAGAAATTCAATTAATATGAATCTTAAAAATCTACACGGGGTGTTGTTAACAAAAAAACACAATAAAAATGAAGTAGATAAAATAGCTGCCAGAGGTCCATATCATATTATCACTGCAACCCTAAACCTTACAAGTACTACTGATCTTAAAGGACTAAGAAGAAAATCAGAACCCTTTATGTTTTCTAGACTTTTTATTGGTTCACAAAGAACTGGATACGTAAAAACTACATGTTATCCAGACCTAACTCTATCTACAGCAATGACTATAAGTGGAGCTGCAATTGCACCTGTAATGGGAAAAATGACAAACTTTGCTACTTCTTTCTTTTGTACTCTTTTAGGCGGTAGGCTGGGATACTGGCTCGAAAATCCTAAGTACCTAAAAAAACAAAATAAAAGTTGCAAACCCATAAGGTATTGGTTATCTCATCTATTTCATGAGTTTATAGGTATGACTAATGCAGATAATAAATACATATACCTAAGTGATGGAGGACACTGTGGCGATAACCTAGGTATCTTACCATTACTAAAAAGAAGAGTAAAACTCATTATAGCATCAGATGCTGAGCATGATCCAGAGTTTACTTTTGAATCCTTAAACAATTCCCTTCGTCAAATATATATAGATGAGGGCATAAAAATAACCTTAGAAAAACCATATAAATATTTTAACCCTGATAATAATGGTTTTACAAAAACTCATTTCTTAATAGGTCGCATATTGTATCCAGATAGACCATGGCAAGCCAGTTGGATAATAGTCTTAAAAAGTAGTTTAACAGGAGATGAAATTGCCCCTATACTAAACTATAAAAGAAAATCCAAGAGTTTTCCAAATGAGACAACAACCAACCAGTTTTTTACAGAAGAGCAGTTTGAATCCTACAGGGCATTAGGAAGACATATAGTAGAATCCAGCTTTTCTGAGGTAGTTAATTGTATTACAAAAAGCCCTAATCCTTGGCAGGAGATTGATACTTTTTGTAGAAATCTCTTAGCTAGTAGGATAGATTGTAATTTAAATAATAATCTACAAGACACCTATGAACTGTATAGATGGGACGATCTATTTTGTGCGATGTGGGACTGTGAAAATATAGACTTTAGTTCATGGCATAACTTTAAAAATGATGTAGAAATGTTATGGAAAGATGTAGAAAAAAGGGGCACAAAATTAAAGGATGACATCTTAATAAAACAACTTATCATGCTCTACAATTGGTTAAATAAACAGAAAACTATTGACACATCTATCCCCCTACCTAAAACTCTAAAAGAATTTTACACAATTAAAAAACAAACAACGATATCTTAACCTATCTTCTTTCTTTAACCTATCTAGGAAGCGGTACAAAAAGTACACTTATAGGAGCGTGTCTTGCTATTGCATTTGCTATACTTCCTAAATGAATCTCAGGGATAAAACCCCTTCCCTGTGTCCCCATCACAATTAAAGAATAATCTCCTTTTTTAGCCATATTAAGAATCTTTTGTGCAGGGACTCCATAGGCAAGCTCTACCTTACAGTTACCTGCCTGATTAAATTCAAGATGTGCCTTAAGACGCTCCATCCTTTCACGGTCAATTTTGTCAAACTCAGGCAGCCTATCCCTTAAGTAAGGGTCTATTCTGGTCTTATCATGAACATGATATAATGTAATATTACACTTTGATACTGCTGCAAGTGCCTCTACATATAAAAAGGCATGTTCTGCTGTCTCTGAAAAATCTGTTGGATAAAGTATATGGGTTAAACAACTATCTGTATCTTTCTTTTTTTCTGTGGGAATAATCAAGGTAGGCTTTGTTGTTTCATGAAGCACACTATAACTTGTGCAGCCCAACATAGAACGGCCCTTACTTACTTCTTGCCGCGTCCCAACAACTACAAGACTTATAGACTCCTTATCCGCAAGCTCAAGTATTGCTGTACCAGCAGGCCCAGAAACAACCAAAGGCCTTACATTAACCCCACTAGATTCTAAAACCTTTGCTTGTTCATTTAACTTATCTTTATATTCTTTCTCATCTAAACACTGCCCTGGTACTTGCCCATTACAATAAGGAAGCGCGTGTACAAGGATAACCTCTTTTGTACCAAGGGCCCTTAGATCAGGGAAACACCAAGTAAATCGATCTACAATAGAACCTAGGTCCGTAGCCAAAAGAATTCTCTCAAATAAAGACGCAGCCATTTTTTATTACTCCTTTAAGTTTAAGCTTAAAAAGGTTAATGAATTTTAAACTTGCGTCTAAGCTCCCTATCTATTGCCCTTCTTTTAAGGGTTTCTCTTTTGTCGTATATCTTTTTACCCTTTGCAAGTCCAAGCTCTACCTTAGCCTTACCGTCTCTAAAGTATATCTTTAGAGGGATAAGAGTAAGTCCCTTTTCTTGAACCTTACCTGCCAATCTCTTTAGCTCTCTTTTATGCATCAGGAGCTTTCTAGGTCTAAGAGGATCAAGATGTCCAATATTGGTTGCATGAGGATATGGTGAAATATGTACATTGTTAAGCCATGCCTCATACCCTTTAAAACTCACATATCCATCTGTAATATTTGCCCTACCCTCTCTAAGAGATTTTACCTCCGGACCAAGAAGCACCATCCCAGCCTCAATCTGATCGATGATATGATATTGATGCCTTGCCTTTTTATTTTGACAAACAAGCTTTATATGATCTTTTCCCATATCCCTTTATCTCAATTTAGAATTCTTTTATTTAATACTGTCTTTTACCAATTTACAGGTTTTGCAAATATCCTCTTTACCTTTAGATTAAACAACATATTTGATGGCCTTGGCAAAATTTGAACTACAGTATCTGCCCCTCTTGCTGTACCTGCAACACAAATTACATCATCTGGTGTAATAAGGCCTGCATCTGATGCCATCATTGCAATCTCAACACATACCTTAAGTCCCTGCCCAAGAATCCTCAATGTATTTGCAATAAGATCTTGTTGACTATAGCCCTGCTTTTCTCTAATAGAGGTACCAATGCTTCTAAAGGGCATGGTCCCTGTATATACAATTGCCCCTAAAGATTCAAGCTTTGCCTTCATATCAGGAGATATCTCTATTGTACCAGGCTGCTTAAATCCAACATTATGAGTTACAACTACAAGGTTTACATCCATATCTTTTAATCTTTCTGCTGCACTAAGTCCTGTTGATCCATAGGTAGATGCAACAACTACTTGTTTTATCCCGTATTGCTTTATAGCATCTACCATTACATCTAGAGCCTTTTCTGTATTATCTTTACCAGGCTTATCAAAGTATACGCACATCTTACTACCCCCCTTTTTTTGGGCTAGATTGAACTAGCATCGTCGCCCAAGTGATTATTATATTCTGGAAACGCTGCCCTATAACCTACCACCTCTTCTATTTCATCAAAAAGCTCACCACTTGGTCTTACACACCAGTTTTCAGGTAGCTCAAGACAAACACATCCCTTACCCATAACAACAATATTAATCTTAACAGGTATATCTCCTGAATACCTTAAAAATATATCCTTAAGCCTAATAAGAGAAGACTCACTTACCCTTGTACTTTCAAGTCTTATATTAATAGCACTTAGACTACTACTAATTGCATCTTCTAAACGTTTTGCACTGTCACAAAGTATCTTATGCTCCCCCTCTGATCGTTTATATATACCCTGAATCCAAATTGGTTCATCCCTTAAAAATAGCTCTCTTGATTTTAAAAATATCTCAGGGAAAAACACGACTTCTATAGATCCCTTTAGATCTTCAACCACAACAAAGGCCATCCTATCGCCTTTTTTGGTTTTAATCTCTTTTTTGCTCCTTATCATGCCAGATATGGCAACTTTTGCCCCATCAGATAGCTTAGTAATAGCCTCACAGTCTATAACCCCCATACGTTTTAGCTCTTCCTTGTATGGTCTTAAAGGATGTCCACTTATAAAAAAACCAAGTGCCTCTTTTTCATAAGAGAGCTTTTCAAGCTCAGGCCACTCTTCAATATTTGGAATCTGAAGCTCATCTATAGATTCTTTTTTTTCTCCAGAACCACTAAGCATATCAAATAGAGACATCTGTCCAGATAACTTCTCCCTCTTTTTCCTTTGAGCAACATCAAGTGCAGTATCTAAAACTTCCATCAATTGGGAACGTTTATGTCCTAACGAATCAAAAGCACCGCATTTTATAAGACTTTCTATAACCCTTTTATTTACCTTTCTAAGGTCTACTCTTATACAAAAGTCCAAAAATGACTTAAAAGGACCTGATGCCTCTCTTTCTTTTACAATAGATTCTATAGCACCTAATCCAACATTTTTAACAGCACTAAGGCCAAACCTGATCTTATCTCCATCTACTGTAAAATCTGGACCACTTTTGTTTATATCTGGCGGAAGCACCTCTACTCCATGAGCTTGGCACTCACCAATAAACTTCATTACCCCATCTGTATTACCAAGCTCATTTGTAAGAAGAGATGCCATAAATGGGACAAAATAATGTGTCTTAAGCCAAGCAGTCTGATATGCTATATAGGCATAGGCAGCAGAATGGCTTTTGTTAAAACCATAACCTGCAAATTTCTCCATAAGATCAAAAATTTTCTGAGCCTTATCAACTGGGATATTTTTCTCCTTTGCCCCCTTTAAAAACCTATCTCTTTGGGCAGCCATCTCCTCTGGCTTCTTTTTACCCATAGCCCTTCGCAAGATATCACCCTCTCCAAGACTATAGCCAGCTAATACTTGAGCAATCTTCATCACCTGCTCTTGATATACTATAACTCCATAGGTCTCCTTTAAGATGGGTTCAAGCTCAGGAAGGAGATATTGTACCTCTATTTCACCGTGTTTTGCCTTTACAAACTGATCTACCATTCCGCTTTCAAGTGGGCCAGGTCTATAAAGTGCTACAAGAGCAATCATATCTGTAAAACTAGAGGGCTTCATCCGTCGAAGGAGATCTTTCATCCCCGCACTCTCAAGCTGAAATACTCCTGTTGTGTCTCCTTTTGACAAGAGCTCAAATGTGTCAGGATCGTCAAGAGGAATCTTAGATAGCTCTATCTCCTTTCCATAGTGTTTTTTGATAAGTTTTAGTGCAACGTCAATAACAGTAAGGGTCTTTAGTCCTAAAAAGTCAAACTTTATAAGTCCTATCTTTTCTACACACTTCATATCAAATTGTGTGACAGTCTCACCATGTTGACCCTTTGTAAGAGGAAGATATTCAACCATTGGTTTGTCTGAAATTACAACACCAGCAGCATGAGTGGAAGTATGTCTAGGTAGTCCTTCTAATGCCCTTGCAATCTCTATAAGATTTTTAATTTTAGGATCTTTTTCTGAAAGCTCTTTTAGTTTTGGTTCTTGTTCTAGTGCTTCGTCAAGAGTAATCTTAAATTGCTCAGGAATAAGTTTTGCGATCTTATCTACTTCTGGATATGAAAGTCCAAGCGCCCTTCCTACATCTCTTATAACAGCACGTGCCTTAAGCTGCCCAAATGTAATTATTTGAGCGCAATAGTCTGAACCATATTTATGTGAGACATATTCAAGCACCTCATCCCTTCTTCTCATACAAAAATCTACGTCAATATCAGGAAGGGATTGACGCTCTACGTTTAAAAATCTCTCAAAGAACAATCCATACTTAACAGGATCTATCTCTGTTATCCTCATTGCATAGGCAACAAGAGAGCCTGCAGCAGAACCTCTGCCCGGCCCCACAGGAATTCCTTTGGATTTTGCCCAGTTTATAAAATCACTAACTATTAAAAAATAAGAAGGAAAACCCTTTTTACATATAACAGATATCTCAAATTCAAGTCTTTTTTCATATATCTCTTTTTCTTTATCATTGAGTCCTAGCTCTTTTATACGCCTTTTAAGCCCTTGCCTTGCCGCATCTTTAAACAATTGTTCGTATGTCTGCCCCTTTTTTAAAGGGTAGATTGGAAAGTGATGTCTTCCAAGTTCAAACTCTACATTGCATCTATTAGCAATCTCTGCGGTTGTTGAGATAGCCTCTGGCACATCACTAAAACGCTTTTCCATCTCCTCTGGCGGAGCAAAATAGAGTTTGTCTGTAGAAAAGCGCATCCTGTTTTCTTCATCTACAGTCTTGTTTGTCTGAATACAAAGAAGAACATCATGTGCCTTAGCATCTTTTGAATCTAGATAATGACAGTCATTTGTAGCAACTAAAGGAAGTCCTAGCTCTTTTGCAATGTTGATTAAGGCATTGTTGACTTCATCTTGCTCTGGGATATCATTTTTTTGAAGTTCAAGATAATATCTATCCTTAAAGATTGTAGCATACTTAGCTGCAATCTTCTTTGCCTCTTTAATCCCCTTTTTTAGTATAGCTTGGCTTACATCTCCTTTAAGACATGCAGAAAGTGCTATAAGTCCCTCATTTAGCTCTTCTAAAAGCTCTAGATCAACCCTTGGCTTATAAAAAAAGCCCTCAATATGTGCAAGAGATACAAGTTTTAAAAGATTTTTATAACCTGTATTGTTTTGGGCAAGAAGCACAAGATGATTTGCAGCATCCTTAGCACTCTTTGCCCCCTTTTCAAACCTGCTCTTTGGTGCAACATATACCTCACAGCCAATTATTGGATGAATATCATGTTTTTTAGCTTCAAGATAAAAATTTAATACCCCATACATGTTGCCATGGTCTGTTATGGCAACACTTCTATATCCATATTCCTTGGCTCTAGGAAAAAGATCCTTTAATCGTATAGCACCATCAAGCAGACTATACTCTGTATGAAGATGTAAATGGACAAACATCCAATACTACCCCTCAATATACTCAAACTAAGATTTACTTAAAAACTATTCCCATTCTATTGTGGCTGGTGGTTTTGAACTTATATCATAACATACCCGATTTATACCTTTTACTTCATTTATGATTCGATTAGATATAATTGCAAGTATATCATAAGGAAGCCTTGTCCAATCTGCTGTCATAGCATCCAGTGAATCTACTACACGAATTGCTGCCACATGATCATATGTTCTTTCATCTCCCATAACACCTACAGTCTTTATAGGAAGAAGTACAGCAAAAGCCTGCCATACTTTTGGATACCAACCACTTTTTTTCATCTCTTCAATAACAATTGCATCTGCTTCTCTAAGTATCTCAAGTCTCTCAGGGGTAACCTCTCCTAATATCCTTATAGCAAGTCCAGGTCCAGGGAAAGGATGTCTTCTTATAAGCTCCTCTGGCATACCAAGCTCTTTTGCAAGCCTTCTAACCTCATCCTTAAAAAGCTCTCTTAATGGCTCAATAAGCTTTAGCTTCATTACATCTGGTAATCCACCAACATTGTGATGGCTCTTGATAGTGGCACTTGGTCCCTTAAAAGACACACTCTCTATAACATCAGGATACAAAGTACCTTGTGCTAAAAACTCTACATCTCCAATCTTCTTTGCCTCTCTCTCAAATATCTCAATAAATTTATTCCCAATAATCTTTCTCTTTTTCTCAGGATCTACTACCCCTTTTAATTCACTTAAAAATTCCTTAGAGGCATCTACATATATCACATTTAAATCAAATTTCTTCAGGAAATTAAGTACAGTCTCTGGCTCATTTTTTCTTAAAAGTCCATTATTTACAAAAATACATGTAAGCTGATGACCTATAGCCTTATTTATTAAAAGGGCTGTTACAGAGGAGTCCACACCACCAGAGATTGCACATATTACCCTTTTATCCCCTACTTTGCTTCGTATTTCATCAACAGCAGTGTTTAAAAAAGAATGCATGTTCCAACTAGGGCTTAATTTGCATACCTTAAATAAAAAGTTTTCCAATATCTCTTTTCCTATTGTGGTATGAACAACCTCTGGATGAAATTGAACTCCATATATTGGTAAATCTTCATGCCTCATTGCAGCAAAAGGAGAAGAAGGGCTTTTAGCAATACATCTAAATGAAGGAGGAAGCACCTTGATCCTATCTCCATGACTCATCCATACCCTGTATGTCTTTGGAGAAGGCTCAAGACCATCAAATATCCCTTTTGTCTCAACAATCTCTAACTCAGCAGGTCCATACTCTCTTTTTTCACTTCTTTCTACTTCACCACCAAGCACATAGGTTGTAATCTGCATTCCATAACATATACCAAGTATTGGTATATTAAGATCAAAAATGTCTTTTGTAATCCTTGGGGCATCTTTGTCATAAACACTTGATGGCCCACCAGATAACACAATACCTGAAGGAGAAAAGTCTTTGATAAAATCAAGAGAGACATTAAAGGGATGAATTTCACAATAAACCTGTGCCTCTCTTATGCGTCTTGCAATTAACTGGGTAGTTTGAGAACCAAAGTCAAGGATAAGAACCTTTTGTTCAATCATTCTATAAACTCCTAACTATATTATGCATCTAGCTCAATTACAGTACCTACAGGAGCAAAGAATGCTCGTTCCTTTAATATTGCTTTTATCTTAGCTGCACCAACTATACCTGTACAATGTGCTGCCCCAAGATGTTTTACATCAAAGTCTTCTAGTGCCTGTATAGTCTTATCTAATTGCTCCATGCCTGCAAAACCTAAATGAGTGCCTCCAAAGACTGTATCTAATGGAAGATCTGGAAGGTTATTCCTTATATGTGTCAATATATTGATCATTCCTGCATGAGCACAGCCTAGAACAACTACAAGTCCGTTTTTAGTTTTAACAACAAGGCTTAGATCATCTAATAGATTATCTTGAACAGGGGTACCATTTTCATCAAGAATCTTCATATTGGGATCTGGAGGTTCAAAGCTTGTTACTCTAGGTACCTCACCTGTCACATAAATATTTGGAAATATCTCTTTAAATTGCTTTACAAACTTAAACTGTGCTCCAAGCGATTCAAGATATGCCCTTTTAAACCTAATACCTATCTCTCTAGAGTTCTCGCCTTCTCTCATCCAATATCTATCTAAAAATATATCTGGATGGGCATATACAGAAACTAAGCTCCCTTTTTTATGTAGCCTTAAGACATCAGGAAGTCCTGATGTATGATCATAGTGTCCATGGCTTAAGACAATAGCATCTAAGTTTGAAAGATCTTTCTTTAGGGCTAATGCATTGTTTATAATGCCAAGCCCCTGTCCTGTATCAAATAATATTTTGAGATCATCTTTTTCAATCAAAACAGCCCATCCATGCTCTCCAATAAGTCCTGTGGTACCTGCTACAGAATTTTCACAAAGTACAGTAAATCTGATCTTAGACATCCCTTACTCCTTATCCTATCAGCGAATTATTTAGCAGTAAAAAACCAATAAACAACTTGACCTATGAATTTAGATATTACTTACTTTTTATCAAACAGAAAAGCTACTAGTTTCTTAAAATTTATAACTCAGTATAATATCCGTAATAGTCAGAATAAAACAAATTAAAAAAGGGAGTGAGATATCTCACTCCCTTTTCATAACAAAGTTAATATGGAGGCGGCGCCCGGATTCGAACCGGGGAATAACGGTTTTGCAGACCGTCGCCTTAGCCGCTTGGCTACGCCGCCCCTTTGAATCCGCTTTTGATTAACACAAAGAATAAGATTTGGCAAGAGTCAAAATTAATATAACCAAAAATTCAACCTATCCCCTTCCCCTAAACTACTATTTTGATTATTGTCTATAAAAACATAAAAATTATCAAAAAAGGAGAAAAAAGGTGGAAACAAAAACGCTTGTATTTCCTATAACGTTTCCTTTACATACTAATCTATACTTGCTATCAATTGTATTTAATTCGCTAAAGCTGCTCTTACCAAGTGAAGATGCAACCTGTCCTCAAATAAATGAGGATGAATATATACGACCATTTAAATTAGAAACAGAAGTTCCTAACCCTCTTGGTGATAAACTTAATTGGTTTAAACAGACTCTATATGCATGGGAGTCTTGGGCTAGCCAAATAGGATTAGGAGATGGCATCTCTGCAATAAATCTGGTTCAATCATTAAAGAGTTCTGGTGAATCTAGTATACAAGATATAATAGGTTCAATAAAGGCATCTCCTCAGTTAGATGAATTAACTGAGGCACAACTCTTTTTAGCCCTTGCACACAAATTTGATCAGCATGAAGATCAACTCTCAAGGGAATTAGAAGAATTAGAAAAGGCGCAAAACCGTATTAAATCTCTTTTAAAAGATCCTATTGTAGATTCTAAGAAAAAACAGACAAGCTCCATCCCATTAGTTAAAGAACCTGTGAATGTTAATCAGCGGTTAAGATTTTGGTCTAGACTCTTTTTAAATTCAAATAGCAATGAAATACCAATAGGTATAGGACTTGAGTGTCAAGATAGTGTAGAAAGACTTTATGAAGCATCTACTACAAAAAGTGCAAAACAAATATTTTGGCTACCTGTTGGATTAGAATGTAATGATCTTAAAGAAAGAAAATCTCAAATAAATAACACCTTAGCTGAGCTAATTGATAAATGCAAAAAAGGACATTTAACTGAAGACATACTTAATATATCTAATAAATTACTTGAACTTTGGCTTAGATTTTCTGATCATAGTTTAGACTCCTTAAAAGACTATATAGGTACAAAGCTCATATTAGACTATTTTGAAGGCTTAGAACCAAAGGAGTTATTTAAACTAATTGATAAAAAACAATATAAGCTCAAAGAGGGTAAGGGGTGCTTTTGTTTCTTTTTAGTTTAATTCCTATTGGAGTTAAAGATTAATACGCCAATTAAGGGTCTTTTCTATACCCTGTGCTAAGGAATGTTCTGCCTTCCAACCAAGGATTTTTTGAGCCTTTTCTACCTTAAGACAACTTTTCTTTATATCCCCTGCCCTTGCAGGTGCGAGCTTAGGCTCTTTTAAAGAAGGAGATAGCTGTGGGATCCTTTTTGACATCTCATCAAAGACAATATCAAACAACTGCCTTGTCTTTGTACCCTTACCTGTGCCAATGTTTATAATTTCTCCGTCACCCTTTTCAAGAGCTAAAAGATTTGCCTTAACTACATCTCCTACAAAGCAATAGTCTCTTATCATACCATCTGGATCTTCAGGATAGTGAAATATAGTACAGGGTCTTGAATTTATAAGATTATCCATAAAGATTGCAACAACCCCAGCCTCTGCCTGAGGAATCTGACGAGGACCATATATATTGGCATACCTTAATACAGTATAGTTTAGACCATATTGATGCTTATAAAATGCTAGATACTTTTCGCATACAAATTTGGCTATTGCATAAGGGGAAAGAGGCTTAGCATCATAGTCCTCTGGTGTAGGACACACATCTGCCTCTCCATATATTGCCCCACCAGAGGAGATAAAGATTATCTTGTTTACTCCTGTCTTTCTTGCTGCCTCAAGTATGTTAATCATACCCATTATATTTACTGAAGCATCAAAACTTGGATCTTCAACTGAATAAGGGACAGAGATTTGAGCAGCATGATGGTTTATAACATCTGGCTTTTCTATTTCTAAGACCTTTTGAAACTCTTGTGACCTTATATCTAAAAGATAAAATTTTGCATTAGGATTTATATTTTCTCTCTTGCCTGAATAAAGGTTATCTACTATTACTACAGTATGCCCGGCCTCAATGTAGGCATCAACTACATTTGAGCCAATAAAGCCTGCACCGCCTGTTACCAAAATTTTCATATTGGATTATCTCCCTATATTGGTTTGTGGTTTGTTTTTTTTAGTTGAGTAAGATTTTACACTTTTTTTATCGACTGTATAGGATTAAAACACAAAAAAATTAAACATTAAGGTGAAGTATCATGCCTAAGATTACATTTTTACCAGACAACACAGTAATAGAGGTAGAAGAAGGAGAAACCATATTAAAGGCAGCAATTAGGGCTGGCATACACATAAATGCCTCTTGTGGTGGTGCTGGTGTATGCAATAAGTGTCGAGTCTTTGTGGAAAAAGGAGAGGTAAAAGGTGAAACCCTTCCTGAAGGCGGATGGAAGGCTTGCACAACAGTACCTGTAGGAGATATAGAGGTAAGGATACCTGTTGAATCCCAGATGGACAGAAAAGCCCTTAAAAGACCTCTTGCAACAAGGGCTGCTTCATGGATAAAAGTACAAGAAAAACTTCCCAAACGCCCAATTGAACCGGTTGTCAGAAAGCCTTTTATAACACTTTCTGAGCCAAGCCTTGAAGATCAAGCAGCAGACTTAGATAGAACCTTTAGGGGTATATCACAAGCCCTTAATATAGAACAAAACAATATACAGGCAAAACCAGAATTGTTGTTAGACCTACCACATATATTAAGACAACAAGACTGGAAGATAAGCCCTAGTGTATTTCTTAAGGATAATTATGCTAAAATACTTAGAATTGAACCAGGGGATAAAAGCCTAGAGCATCTTGGGGTTGCCATTGATATTGGTACTACCACTGTATCTGCTCAGCTTATAGACCTAAATAAAGGTGAAGTTCTTTCAGAAAGCTCAAACTATAATCCTCAAGTAAGTTATGGAGAAGATGTTATATCTAGGATGGAATTTGCTAAAAAAGGAGATGGTCTTAAACTCTTAAAAGAAAAGATTGTCTCCTGTCTAAATGATCTTATAAAAGAAATCTTAAGCCAATCTAAGAAAAAGAAAGAAAACTTAAGCGTTATAAGCATTGCTGCAAATACTGTAATGACTCACTTTCTTTTAGGGCTTGAGACTAAATACCTAAGAGCACAGCCATATATCCCTGTTGCCTCAAGATTTCCAGTAGCAAGGGCAATGGATATTGGACTTAATACACCAGAGTATACTCAGTTAATCCTTGCACCATGTGTAGCAAGCTATGTAGGAGGTGATATTGTCTCTGGTGTAGTTGGAGTTGGTATAAATAAGCAACCAGAATTAACACTCTTTATTGATATTGGTACAAATGGAGAAATTGTTCTTGGCAACCAAGAATGGATGGTATGTGCCGCATGTTCTGCAGGACCAGCCTTTGAAGGTGGTGGTATAAAATTTGGTATGAGAGCAACTACAGGTGCAGTAGAGGTAGTGCATATACACCCTCAAACTTATGAACCAATGGTACTTACAATTGGTGGGAAAAAGGCAAAAGGAATATGTGGTTCTGGAATTATAAGTCTTCTTGCAGGACTTTTTATGACTGGTGCAATAGATAGACAGGGTAAGTTTAAAAGAGATCTTGACACCCCACGCATAAGAGAAGGACGAGATGGTTGGGAATATGTAGTAGTTGAAGAAAAAGCCACTGCTATAGGACAAGATATTGTATTTACTGAAGCAGATATTGAAAACCTAATTCGTGCTAAAGGGGCAATGTATGCTGGGTATCAAACACTGCTTGACTCTGTTGGTATGAGCTTTGATGATCTTGAACGCATTATACTTGCAGGTAATTTTGGAAGTTACCTTGACCTTGAACAGGCAATTACCATAGGACTTATGCCAGATATTGCAAGAGATAAATTCTTCTTTGCAGGAAACACATCACTTCTTGGTGCAAAAGAGGCAGCGCTTTCAAGTACTGTAGCAAAAGAAATGGATGAGGTATGTGCTATGATGACACACTTTGATTTAAGCGATAATCCTCAATTTATGCAGTACTATGTATCAGCACTATTTTTACCACATACAGATATGAACCTATTTCCAACTATAAAGGAGGCTCTTAGTATTTAGGTAAGATATAAAGACTAGAATTTTTTCTTAATCTAATTAGGGGTATAAAAAGAGATTAATGGCTCTCTTTTACCAAAAGCCCTTTTCCATCACTTACAGCTGCTAGTTTTATATATCTCTTATCCC